>NZ_SMJY01000307.1:0-4593 GCF_004348355.1 Micromonospora sp. KC721
CTCCCCCGCCGCCGCCCCCACCGAAGAAGCCGAAGGTGGGCAAGCCGGGCGCGCCGCGGTCGGTCAGCGCGTCGGCCGGCAACGCGCAGGCCCGGGTGACCTGGAAGCCGGCCGCCGCGAACGGCGCCGAGATCACCCGGTACGTGGTGGAGGGCGACGGTCGACGGCACGAGGTGGGCGCCAACCAGCGGGCGGTCGAGATCACCGGCCTGACCAACGGCCGCTCGTACACGTTCTCGGTGCACGCGGTGAACGCCAAGGGCTCCGGCCCGGCGCGCCGGAGCAACCCGGTGACCCCGACCGCGGCGGTGCCGGATCCGCCGGCCAGCGCGACCGCCGAGGCCCGGCCGGACGGCACGGTGCGGGTGAGCTGGCCCGCCGCCAACGGGCAGGGCAACACCATCGCCCGGTACGCGGTGACCGCGACGTCGGCCGGCACCAACGCCCCGGCCGGCGAGTCCACCCGTACCGAGCTGGTCATCCCGGCCGGTGAGCTGGAGTACGGCACCCAGTACGCCTTCACGGTGGTCAGCGTCAACGACAAGGGCGCCGGTTCGGCGGCCTCCCCGGTGAGCAACACGGTGGTGCCCTTCGCCCCGCCGGGGCAGCCGGCCGACCTGACCGCCAGCACGGTCGCCGACCAGCCCGGCACCATCGCCGTGCGGTGGTCCCCGGCGGCCGACAACGGTCGGCCGGTGACCGCGTACCGGGTGGACGTGGCGGGCCGGGTCAGCGAGGTGACCGACACGCAGACCACCGTGTCCGGGCTGGGCAACGGGCAGAACGTGCGGGTGTCGGTGCGGGCGGTCAACGAGGCCGGCCCCGGCCCGGAGGCCACCACCACGGCGCGTACGGTGGCGCCGCCGCGGGTGACGGTGACCGGCTCGTCGGCGACCGCCACCACGGCGACGGTCACCTTCACCGTCGACGCGGGCGGCGGGCGGGCCACCTGCACGTTGAGCACCGCCGGTGAGAGGCAACCGGGCGACTGCTCCCGCATCACCATGTCGGGCCTGACGCCGGGGAAGTCGTACACGTTCACAGTCACGGCGCGCAACGCGGCGGGCGAGGGCACCGCGAATCGGGCCCAGGCCACCGACGCTCTGCACGGCGTCGCCACCTGCCGCAACGGGGACTCCGGCGCGGAGGCCACCTACTGCAGCCGCGAGATCCCGGGCCAGCGCAACGGTAACGAGATCTTCGAGGTGACCCGGCAGGACGACGACCGGCAGGCGGGCTGGGTAGACAACGGCACCCGGCTGAAGGCGTACTGCAAGAAGCAGGGCGAAGAGGTGTACGCCTACATCTACAACAACCACAAGCGCAGCGCCTGGTGGGTGCAGGTCGAGTACAAGGGACGCAACTACATCCCGTGGGCCTGGCTCAACCTGGAGGGCGGCGACGACATCAAGGTCCTGCCCACCTGCTGACGCCGCATCACCCAGCCGAGGAGCACCGTGAACCCCCAGGAACCGCTCACCCAGCCGGAGGTGCAGGGCTTCGCCGCCCTCGCCGCCCGGCTGGCCGAGAACGTCAACGCGGTGGTGCTCGGCAAGCCGCAGGTGGTCCGGTTGGCGCTGACCGCGCTGTTCGCCCAGGGGCACGTGCTGCTGGAGGACGTGCCCGGGGTCGGCAAGACCACCCTGGCGCGGGCGATCGCGGCGACCGTGCAGGGCCAGTGGCGGCGGATCCAGTTCACCCCGGACCTGCTCCCCTCCGACGTGTCCGGGGTGACCATCTTCAACCAGGCCACCCGGGGTTTCGAGTTCCATCCGGGGCCGGTGTTCGCCAACATCGTCATCGCCGACGAGATCAACCGGGCGTCGCCGAAGACCCAGTCGGCGCTGCTGGAGGTGATGGAGGAGCGCACCGTCACCGTCGACGGGGTTCGGCATCCGGTGCCGCAACCGTTCCTGGTGGTGGCCACCCAGAACCCGGTGGAGATGGACGGCACGTACCGGCTGCCGGAGGCGCAACTGGACCGGTTCCTGGTGAAGCTGTCGGTGGGCTACCCGGACGAGTCGGTCGAGGTGGAGGTGCTGCGCGGGGCGACGGTCCGCTCCCCCGACTCACTGAGCCCGGTCACCGACACGGCCACCGTCGGGGAGATGGTCGCCATGGCGCGCCGGGTGCACATCGCCGAGCCGCTGTACGGGTACGCGGTCCGGCTGGCCGCGGCGACCCGCACCCATCCGCAGGTGCGGGTGGGGGTCAGCCCCCGGGGCGTGATCGCGTTGACTCGGGCGGCGTGCGCGTACGCGCTGATCGACGGCCGGGGCTGGATCATGCCGGAGGACCTGAAGATCCTGGCCGAACCGGTCTTCGCGCACCGGCTGCTGCTCACCCCCGACGCGCAGGTGCGTGGGGTGACCGCCGCCGAGGTGCTGCGGCAGGCGGTCGCGTCGGTGCCGGTTCCGTTGCCGTCGGGCCAGCCGGCTCCGGCGCACGGCTGACCGGCCCGCCGGCATGGGGATCACCGCCCGGGGCGTCGGGCTGCTCGTCGCCGCTGTGCTGCTGCTCGGCGTCGGTTTCCGGTACGCGTACCCGGAACTGGTGCTGCTCGGCGCGGCGGCCGGGGTGGCGGTCGGCTACGCCGTGCTGACGGCGGCCTGGCGGCCCCGGCTGGAGGTCACCCGCAGCGCGGAGCCGGACCGGGTGGCGCGCGGCGAGGCGGCCCGGATGACGGTGACGGTGCGTAACGCCGGCCGGTTGCGGGCGGCGAACCTGCTCGCCGAGGACCGGTGCGGCCCGCGCACGGTGCCGGTGCCGGTGCTGCGGCTGCGTCCCGGCCGGGACACCACGGTCAAGTACGAGGTGCCGACGCGACGCCGGGGTGTGGTGCCGGTGGGGCCGCTGCGGGTGATCCGGCGGGATCCGCTGGGGCTGGTGGCGTTGGCCCGCTCCTACGGCGACACGGTGCCGGTGTGGGTGCACCCCCGGGTGCATCCGCTGCGGGCGGTGCCGACCGGGGCGGGGCGCAGCCTGGACGGCAGCTCGGACAGCGTCCCGCACGGGTCGATCACCTTCGACTCGTTGCGGGAGTACGTGGTCGGCGACGAGTTGCGCCGGGTGCACTGGCGCACCAGCGCCCGGGTGGGCGAGCTGATGGTGCGGGAGAACGTGGACACCAGCCTGCCCCGGATCGTGGTGCTGTTGGACAACCGGGCCGCGGCCCATCCGCAGCGCATCGACGGGGTGGCCGAGTCGTTCGAGTCGGCTTGTGAGGCGGCGGCGTCGGTGGTGACCGCGGCGGTGCGCGACGACCTGCCGGTGGTGTTGTTGCTGGTGGCGCCGGGCGAGGACCGGGCCGGGGAGCCGCCGCTGGACCGGCTGACCGCGGTGGAGCTGGCCGACGGGGACGCGGAGGCGTTGCGCGGCTGCACGGGCCGGTTGCGCCGGGACCGTCCCGGCGACACCCTGGTCTTCCTGACCGGGCCGGGTGGCCGTGACGACCTGGGGCAGGTGGGGGCGCTGCGTGGGGCGTACCCGTCGGTGCTGGTGGCGGTCTTCGGCGCGGACGCCCCGACGCCGGCCGGTGCCGCCGGCCTGGTGGTGGTGGACGCCGCCGACGGCGCCGGTTTCGCCGCCGAGTGGGACGGGGTGCGCCGGTGGTGACGTCGCGGGGCCCGGCCGGCGTGCGATCCGCTGCGGCGCGGTGGCTGCGCGCGGCACCCCTGCCGCTGGCGCTGGTGGTGCTGGTCGCGCTGCCCGGGGTGGTGCTCGGCCGGGTCTACGCCGGTGACCTGCTGACCTGGCTGCTGGTCGGCGCGGCCGCCGGCTCGGTGCTGGTGAGCGTGGCCGCCCGGCGACTGCGGTCCTGGCTGGTGGCCCCGGTGTCGGTGGCCGCGATGGTCGGCTGGACGGTGTTCGGGCTGCACCTGGCGGCCCGCCGGGCGGGGCTGCCCGGCGGTTTCGTCGAGGTGGTCGTCGACGCGGCCCGCAACGGCATCCCCCGGCTGCTGACCGCGTTGATCCCGGTCGAGCCGGTTCCGGACACGGTGCTGGTGCCGCTGGTGGCGACCTGGCTGGCCGGGTTGACCGGTGCCGAGGTGGCGCTACGCGCCGGGCGGTCGCTGCTCGGTTTCCTGCCGCCGGCGTTGCTGTACGCGGGCGCGCTGTACGTGGTGGGCCCGAACGCGGATCCGGCGTTCTGGCCGTCGGTGGCGTTCGCCGCCGCCGTCGCCCTGGGCCTGGTGGCTCCGGGCACCCGGCAGACCCCGGGTGGCGACCCGGCGGCGGCGCTGCCACCGGCGGTGCGCGCGGCGGTGCGCCTGCGGCTGGTGGCGGGCGGCGCGGCCGGGGTGGCCGTGGTGGTGGGCTTGGCGGCGCTGGTCGGTCCGGTGTTGGCGGCCCGGGTCGAGGACCGGCCGGTGGATCCCCGCCGGTACGTGGAGCCGCCCCGGGTGGAGTCGCTGGACGAGAACCCGCTGATCCGGATCTCCGGGTGGGCGTTGCACCCGGAGCAGGAGCTGCTGGACGTCGCCACGCTCACTCCGGCCGGGGCGCAGACCCGGATCCGGTTGGCGGTGCTCAGCGACTACGACGGGGTGACCTGGCGGGTCGGGGCGACGGACCGCAACGCGGGGCGGGTTC
>NZ_SMJY01000308.1:0-4535 GCF_004348355.1 Micromonospora sp. KC721
GGACGGCCCTCGGCGGGTGGGCGGGCCGCGGCCGCTCCGGCCACGGCCGGACGGCCTGGGACCGGGTCGGCCGGGCGGGCACCACCGTAGACCGCGCCGCCCTTGGCGGGGCGGGCGGCGGCAGCGGCCGGGGCGCCGTAGACGCCACCGCCGGCGGGCGCACCGCCGTAGACACCGCCGGCACCGCCCTGGCCCGCCCCCTCGCGATCGATCGCGCCCGACGAGTCGGGCCACGGCGCACCGTCGTCCGGCGTGGTGTCGTCCTCATCCGGGGCGGATCGCCGCCGGGACCGCAGGATGCCGAAGATTCCCGCGCCCACCAGCAGGAGGCCGAGTACGCCGGCCGCGCCTCCGAACAGATAGGTCATCTGGTCCAGCGACAGCGAGTCGAACCAGGACCCCTCCGCCGTTGGCTTCTTCGCGTCCCCCGGACGGGCCAGCGCCTCCGCCCCCTTGGTCGACGGCGTGTACGCCAGGATGTCGATCGGGTCGTCGGCGGCCAACTCCCCGGCGTCAGAGACGGTGAGGAAGGTCTTGCCGTCCGGGCTGTACGAGATCGCCTCGCCGAACGGGTCGGCCAGCGGGGTCACCCGGGGTTTACCGGTGGTCAGCGCGCCCACGATGTCGTCGCCGGTGACGTCGTACTCGAAGGCGTCGGCGTACGTGCGCAGCACCACCTTCTTGCCGTCGGGTGAGCGGGCCGCGCCGGTGATCGCCACCCGGCCGAAGATGTTCAGCGGATTGTCGGTGTTGGTCTGCGGCAGCCCGATCTCGCCGACCTTCTTCATCGGCACCGGTTCGGTGTCGCCGGACTTCAGCGGGCCGGTCGGGGTGTAGATACCGGCCTTGCCGCTGGGCACCTTGGTGATCACGAGGGGCAGGTTGTCGGCCCCGACGAGCAGCGCCTCGGCGTCGTGCGGCTTCTGCTCCGGGTACGCCAGCCGGTGCAGCACCGGTTGTTTGCCGCCGCCGATCGGCATCGTCCAGACCGCGATCCGGCTACGCCGCTGTTTGCCGGGGTTGTCGCCGATGTCGCCGATCCACAGCGTCCTGCCGTCCGGCGAGACGGCCAGGTCCTCGGTGTCGAACGGGCCCCCGCCGGAGTACCGGACCGGCTCCTTGGCGATCTTGCATTTGCTGTCCAGGTAGAAGACCCGCTTGCGGTTCTCCTCCAGCGAGCCGTCGTTGATCACGATGTAGCCGGTCTTGGTGGCCACCAGCCCGGAGAGCTCGTCCAGCCGCGGATCCTCGATGGTGCACCGCTTCTTGGGGGCGGAGGCGGAGGCGGCCGGTGCCGCGGCGGCGGCGACCGGGCACGCCACGGTTGCCCCCAGCAGGCTGAGGGCAACCGTGACCGAGGAAACAGCGCGGCGCATTCCGCCAGTGTCGCATGCCGTCGCGGACCGGCGGGTGAGGCCGGGGAGCGCTATCGCGCCCCGGCGCCCGCGTGCTCCTGCGCCGCCTCGAACGGGGCCAGTTCGGCGGCGAGCGCCGCACCGACCCGCACGTGCAGCAGCGTGCCGTCGGGCAGGTGGGCGGTGCTGAGCACCTCACCCTGCCGGTGCACCCGGGCGACCAGGTCACCCCGGTCGTACGGCAGCACCACGCGGATTTCCACCGCCGGGCGGGGCAGCCGCTCCTCGACGGCCCCGCGGAGCCCGTCGAGCCCGCGCCCGCTGTGCGCGGAGACGAAGACCGCCTCCGGCCAGAGCCGCTTGAGCCGCAGCAATGTCTCCTCGTCGGCGGCGTCGGTCTTGTTGACCACCAGCAGCTCCGGCAGCCGGTCGGCGCCGACCTCGGAGAGCACCTCGCGGACCGCGCGGACCTGCTCCTCCGGATCCGGGTGGGTGCCGTCGACGACGTGCACCACCAGGTCGGCCTCGGCGACCTCCTCCAGGGTCGAGCGGAACGCCTCGACGATCTGGTGCGGCAGGTGCCGGACGAACCCGACGGTGTCCGACAGCGTGTAGAGCCGACCGTCGGCCGTGGTGGCCCTGCGGGTGGTCGGATCCAGCGTGGCGAAGAGCGCGTTCTCCACCAGCACCCCCGCCCCGGTCAGGCGGTTGAGCAGGCTGGACTTGCCGGCGTTGGTGTAACCGGCGATGGCCACCGCGGGGACCGCGTTGCGGGAGCGGCGGGCGCGCTTGGTCTGGCGTACCGTCCGCATGCCCTTGATCTCCCGGCGCAGCCGGGAGATACGGGTACGGATCCGGCGCCGGTCGGTCTCCAGCTTGGTCTCACCGGGACCGCGCAGGCCCACGCCGCCACCGGCGCCGCCGCCGCGACCAGAACCACCGGTCTGCCGGGACAGCGTCTCACCCCAACCACGAAGGCGCGGGAGCAGGTATTCGAGCTGAGCCAGCTCGACCTGCGCCTTACCTTCCTTGCTCTTGGCATGCTGGGCGAAGATGTCCAGGATCAGCGCCGTCCGATCGACCACCTTGACCTTGGTGCGCTGCTCCAGGTTCCGCAGCTGGGACGGGGACAGCTCACCGTCGCAGATCACCGTGTCGGCGCCGGTGGACAGCACCACCGCGCCCAGGTCGTCGACCTTGCCCCGGCCGATGTAGGTGGCCGGGTCGGGGCGGTTACGCCGCTGGATCAGCCCTTCGAGCACCTGGGAGCCAGCCGTCTCGGCCAGCGCCGCCAGCTCGGTCAGCGAGTTCTCGGCGTCGACCTGGGTACCCTCGGTCCAGACCCCGACCAGCACGACCCGCTCCAGCCGCAGCTGGCGGTACTCGACCTCGGTGATGTCGGTGAGCTCGGTGGAGAGGCCGGGGACCCGCCGCAGCGCCTGCCGCTCCGACAGCTCGAACTCGCCGGTGGTGGCGTCGAGCTCGTCGTCCTCGTAGGGAACGTAGGTCTCCTGCTCTCGCAAACTAGTCTCCTGTCCGTTTGGTGACGTAGGAAGCAATCCTGACATGTGCCAACGCCGGACGCACCCGCTATATGCCCGTGCTGTTATGGCGCTACCCACTGGTAGCGGGGGCGGATACCGGCCCAGGTGGGCGGGCGGGTAGAAAGGCGAATCAAGCCGCTCAGCGATGACGGAGGTTTCCCGTGGCCATCACCCGACTGCCGAGTGCCGGATTCTCGATCACGATCCGGATCGCGGTACCCGCGGACGCCTCCTCCATCGGCCGGCTCACCACCGCCGTCGGTGAGGCCGGGGCGATCGTCACCGCACTCGACGTGGTCGACTCCGACCCGACCAGCGTCATCGTCGACCTCACCTGTGACACCGCCGACGCCAGCCATGCCGACCAGGTGGTCGACGCGCTGAGCGCGCTCGACGGCGTGGACGTCCGCAAGGTCTCCGACCGGACCTTCCTGCTGCACCTCGGCGGCAAGATCGAGGTCAGCCCGAAGGTGGCCCTGCGCACCCGCGACGAGCTGTCGCGGGCGTACACCCCGGGGGTGGCGCGGGTCTGCATGGCGATCGCGGAGAATCCGGCGGACGCCCGGCGGCTGACCATCAAGCGCAACACCGTGGCGGTGGTCAGCGACGGCTCGGCGGTGCTCGGTCTGGGCAACCTCGGGCCGGCGGCCTCGCTGCCGGTGATGGAGGGCAAGGCGGCGCTGTTCAAGCGCTTCGGCGGCGTCGACGCCTGGCCGGTGGTGCTCGACACCCAGGACACCGACGAGATCGTGGCGATCGTCAAGGCGATCGCGCCCGCGTACGGCGGGATCAACCTGGAGGACATCGCCGCGCCGCGCTGCTTCGAGATCGAGGCCCGGCTGCGCGAGGCGCTGGACATCCCGGTCTTCCACGACGACCAGCACGGCACCGCGATCTGCGTGCTGGCCGCGCTGACCAACGCGCTGCGCGTGGTGGGCAAGCGACTGGAGGACGTCCGGGTGGTCGTCTCCGGGGCCGGCGCGGCCGGCACCGCGATCATGAAGCTGCTGCTGCGCCAGGGCGTCGGTGACATCATCGCGTACGACCGGCAGGGCGCCCTGCACCGTGGCCTGCCCGGGCTCAACCCGGCCTGGCGGTGGCTGGCGGAGAACACCAACAAGGACGGCTACGCCGGTGACCTGCCGGGGGCGCTGCGCGGCGCGGACGTCTTCATCGGGGTCAGCGCGCCGAACCTGCTCACCGGCGACGACATCGCCGCGATGGCCAAGGACGCGATCGTGTTCGCGCTGGCCAACCCCGACCCGGAGGTCGACCCGCGAGAGGCCCGCAAGCACGCCGCGGTCGTCGCCACCGGCCGCTCCGACCAGCCGAACCAGATCAACAACGTGCTCGCGTTCCCGGGCGTGTTCCGGGGCATGCTCGACGCGCACGCCGAGGAGTTCACCGAGGAGATGGCGATCGCCGCCGCCCGCGCCATCGCGGACGTGGTCGGCGAAGACAAGATCAACCCCACCGTCATCGTGCCAAGCGTCTTCGACTCCCGGGTCGCTCCCGCCGTGGCGGCGGCGGTCCGCGCCGCCGCCCAGAATCCGGCGGCGACGCCCGCTCCGGCCGCCGACCCCGGCCCCGCGGATCTCCCCGAGCTGGCCGCCAACGCCAGCGCCACCCCCTAACC
>NZ_SMJY01000309.1:0-4494 GCF_004348355.1 Micromonospora sp. KC721
ATGCCAGGCTCTCTTCCATGGCGTCGGTGTCGGCGTCCTGCTCGGCCCGGTGCCCGGTGAGGGAGAGGAAGACCTCGTCCAGACTGGCGCCGCGCAGCGCCAACTCGGCCACCGGAACGCCGGCGGCGTCGAGCCGGCGGACCACCGTGGGCAGCACATCCGGGTCGTTGACCGGGACGGTGACCGTGGTCTGGACGACCTCGGGAGTGGCCCGCGCCACCTCACCGGCGACCGCCAGCACCGTCGGCAGGTCGGCCGGGTCGGTCGGGCGGACGGTGAGCACCTGGCCGCCGGTCTTCGCCTTCAGCTCCTCCGGCGTGCCCTGGGCGATCACCCGACCGTGGTCGACCACCGCGATCTCGCTGGCGAGTTGGTCGGCCTCCTCGAGGTACTGCGTGGTCAGCAGCACCGTCACGCCGTCGGCGACCAGGGTGCGGACGATGTCCCACAGCTCGTTGCGGCTGCGTGGGTCCAGCCCCGTGGTCGGCTCGTCGAGGAAGAGCACCTGCGGCCGGCCGACCAGGCTGGCTGCCAGGTCCAGGCGGCGGCGCATCCCGCCGGAAAAGGTCTTCGCCGCCCGGCCGGCGGCGTCGGTGAGCTGGAAGTCGGCGAGCAGTTCGGCGGCACGGGCCCGGGCCTGCGCCCGGCTCAGCCCGAGCAGCCGGCCGATGAGCAGCAGGTTCTCGGTGCCGGTGAGGGCCTCGTCGACCGAGGCGTACTGGCCGGTGAGGCCGATCAGCTGTCGCACCCGGTGCGGGTCGCGGCGCACGTCGTAGCCGCCGACGGTGGCGTGCCCCTCATCGGCGGCGAGCAGGGTGGCGAGCACCCGCACCGTCGTGGTCTTGCCGGCGCCGTTCGGCCCGAGCAGGCCGAAGACCGTCCCGGTGGGGACTGCCAGATCGACTCCGGCCAGGGCGGTGGTCTCGCCGAACCGGCGCACCAACCCTTCGGCACGGATCGCGTAGGTCATGCGGAAACTCCCGTCATCGCTGGTCGGTCTCCCACCCTGCCCGACGGGTGTGACACTTTGTCGGGCACGAAGCCGACCCTACGACGACGGACGCCGAGGTTCCGCTGATTTACGATCACCGGCCGGACCGGCCGCCGGCCGTGGGACGGCCGGCGCCGCCGAGCGGCTCAGGCCAGATTCGACGAGCGGGGGTACGCGTCGGCCGGGTCGGTGAGCACGTTGACCAGGTACGGCACCCCGGCGTCGAAGGCGCGCGCCAGGGCCGGACCGAGGTCGGCGGCCTTGGCCACCGTCTCCCCCGCGCCGCCGAGCGCCTCGACCACCCGGTCGTAGCGCAGTTCCGGCTGGAGGTCGGCGACGACGTCGTAGCCGTACATGGCCCGCATCGGGTGCTTCTCCAGACCCCAGATGCCGTTGTTGCCCACCACGATGACCACCGGGAGCTTCTGCCGCACCAGGGACTCGACGTCCATCAGCGAGAACCCCGCCGCACCGTCGCCCATCAGCACGCAGATCTGCCGGTCCGGGTGGGTGACCCGGGCACCCATCGCGTAGCCCATGCCGGTGCCGAGGCAGCCGTACGGGCCGGGGTCGAGCCAGGTGCCGGGCTGTGCCGGCTCCAGGTACTTCCCGGCGTACGAGACGAAGTCGCCGCCGTCACCGATGGTGATCGCGTCCGCCGCCAGGACCCGGCGCAGCTCACCGTAGATCCGGGCCGGCCGGATCGGGTCGGTCTCGGCGGTCATCTCCTCGGCGTCGCGGGCCTTCGCGGCGTCCTCGGCGACCCGGAGTTGGGCGATCCAGTCGTCGTGGTCGGCCCGGTCGCCGGTGTGCTCGGCGAAGGCGGTGAGGATGAGCCGCAGGTCGCCGGCGGGGCTGGCGGCCGGCTGGACGTGCCCGGCGCGCTGACCGGGGGCGTCGACGACGTGCACCACGGCGGCGTCGCCGAAATCGCCGAAGCCGAGCCGGAAATCGAGCGGGGTGCCGACGACCACGACGACGTCGGCGCTCTTGAGGGCGACCCGGCGGGCCTTGGCGAAGGCGAGCGGGTGCTGCGGCGGCAGCGCGCCGCGGCCCATGCCGTTGGTGAAGACGGGCACCCGCAACGCCTCGGCGGCCGCCCGCAGGGCGGCGACCGCCTCACCGGCGTACACGTCGGAACCGGCGATGATCACCGGGCGCCGCGCGTCGGCGACCAGGCGGGCGGCCTTCGCGACCTCGTCCGGGTCGGCCTCGATCGGGGCGACCGGGGTGACCTCGGGCAGCTCGGCGTCGCCGACGGAGAAGACGGCCTCCAGGGGAAAGTCGAGGAAGGCGGGACCGCGGTGCGGGGTGAGTGCGGCGGTCAGCGCGGCGTGGACCGCACGTGGGATGTCGTCGGCGCTGAACACCGTCTCGGCGTGCTTGGTCACCGGGGCGACCAGCGGAAGGTGGTCCAGCTCCTGCAGGCTGCCGGAGCCCCAGCGGAACTGCGGCGCCCGCCCGCCCAGCACCAGCACGGGCGAGGCGTTGAAGTAGGCGCTGGTCAGCCCGGAGACGCCGTTGGTGACGCCGGGACCGGCGGTGAGCACGGCCAGGCCGGGGCGGCGCTGGAGCTTGGCCACCGCCTCGGCGGCGAAGACCGCCGACTGCTCGTGCCGGACGTCGTAGAGCGGGAAGCCGGTGCGGTGCGCGGCGTCGTAGAGCGGGAAGACGTGGCCGCCGGAGAGGGTGAACATCTCCCGTACGCCGTGCGCGCGCAGCGCGGCCAGCGCCAGCTCTCCGCCGTGCCCCTCGACCCGTTCCGTCATCACCGCTCCCTCGTCGCCTGCCGGTTGTCACACGCTACTGGCCGGTACGGGGAATGTGAACCGCCCCTGGTCGGGCCGGCGAGCGGGCGCCGGCCCGAGGGCGGGATCAGCGGCCGGTGAAGTCCGGCTTGCGCTTCTCGACGAACGCGGCCATGCCCTCGCGCCGGTCGTCGGTGGCGAACAGCGCCGCGAAGAGCTGGCTCTCCCAGGCCAGGCCGGAGTTGAGGTCCATGTCCAGCCCACCGTCGACGGCCAGCTTGGCGGCGCGTAGCGCCTGCACCGGGCCGGTCAGGAACGGGGTGACCAGCTCGACCGCCGCGGCGTGGACCTCGGCCGCCGGGACCACCCGGTCCGCCAGGCCGATTCGCAGCGCCTCTGCCGCGTCGACCATCCGGCCGGTCATGATCAGATCCTTCGCCCGGGCCGGGCCGACCAGGCGGGCCAACCGCTGGGTGCCGCCCGCGCCGGGGATGATGCCGAGTCGGATTTCCGGCTGGCCGAGCTTGGCGTCCTCGGCCACGATCCGCCAGTCGCAGGCCAGGGCCAGCTCGCAGCCGCCACCAAGGGCGTACCCGGTGATCGCCGCGACCACCGGCTTGGGTATCCGGGCGATCGCGCCGAGGGCGCTGGACAGATCGGCGGCGCGCGCGGCCATGTCCACGTAGGACATGTCGGCCATCTCCTTGATGTCCGCGCCGGCGGCGAAGACCTTCTCGCCGCCGTACACGATCACCGCGCGGACGTCGGGGTCGGCGGTGGCCGCCGCCGCGGCGGCGCGCAACTCCTCCTGCACCTGCGTGTTGAGGGCGTTCATCGGCGGCCGCTCCAGCCGGATGGTGCCGATGCCGTCCAGGGTCTCCAGCCGCACGAACTCGCTCACGCTGCCCTCACTTCCTCGTCGAAGTCGCGTGCCAACCTTACGGCCGGGGTCGTTGGGTACGTAGTCTCAGGTCAGCCCCCGCACCGGGAGTCGAAACATGATCACCTACTACGACGACAGGTCGGCGCAGGTCACCTCCACCGCCATCCGGATCGAGGGACGGGCCTACCCGGTGGCCGAAATCGGCATGCTCTGGCACCGGCGGGGCAGCCGGTCCTGGCGGGTGCTGGCCGGCCGGGGCGCGATCGGCGCGGCGCTGGCCGGGCCGCTGGTCGCCGCCGCGCTCGGCATCGCGCTCGCGGTCTGGCTGCGCCGCTCCCCCACCGTCACGCTCGCCATCGTGGGTACCTCGGTGCTGGTCGGGCTCGCCGTCGGCCCGATCGCCGACCTCCTTTTCGAGTTCCTGGACCGGTCGTACGCGCGGGGCAGCCGGCAACTGGAGATGTGGGCGCGCTGGCGCGGCCAGCCGGTGCTGCTGCTGCGCACCGGAGACGCGCTGCGCTTCGGGCAGATCTACCGGGCGGCGCAACGGGCCATGGAGAACCGCCCACCGGATCCGACAGGGCACGCACCGGCGTCCGCCTCGGCGGCCCAACCACCGGCGCCGCACAGAGGGATCGGCTCGTCGGGCAGCAGTCCCAGCCCGCGCGGCAGGCCGTAGGTGTCCTGCTCGCTCCAGAACGCAACTCACGCCGCCCGCAGTGGCCGGGCCTGGACGGCGACGGCGACGGCGGGCTGTCACCGAGGGCAGGCGGGTGGCTGGTGGCTGGTGGCTGGTGGCTGGTGGCTGGTGGCTGGTGGCTGGTGGCTGGTGGCTGGTCGGAAGCTACCAACCTGATCGCGCAGGTGGATCG
>NZ_SMJY01000030.1:0-40576 GCF_004348355.1 Micromonospora sp. KC721
CCGTGGCGGGGGTGGCCATGCACCGGGTGGTGGTGCCCGCGATGGGGCACGGCGCCGGCATCACCCTGCCCCCCGCCATCACCGACGTCTACCAGCCGACCGGGCTGCTGCTGCTCGGCCTCGGCGGCCCACTGATCGCCGTCGTGGGCGCACTCCTGCCCGCCGGCTGGGCCGCCCGAACCCGTACCGCCGTCGCCCTGCGCACCGAATAAGCGAACAGGACAGAACCACCGAGGAAGGACACCCATGATCACCCACATCACCCATCCGTTCCGGCGAACCGGCAACACCCGCCCGACGCGGCTGATCGTCACGGTGGCCGCGTTGAGCGTCGCCGCTCCGGTGGTGGCGCCGACCCCCGCGGCGCTCGCGAACACCGGTACGACGCCGAGCGGCGGTACGCGGTCGGCCCCGACCGCACCCGCCGCCGCACGCCCCTCGGCCAGCCCGTACGTGCCGGAGCCGACCGGTCCCCATCCGGTCGGGGCCACCGCACTGCACCTGAGGGACACCTCGCGCCACGATCCGTGGGTGGCCGAGGCGACGGCCAGAGAACTGATGGTGTCGCTGTGGTACCCGACGAGGTCGACGGGCAGGCTGCGGGCTCAGTACATGACGCCGATGGAGTCGGAACTGCTGCTCAGGGACGCCGGCATCACCAGCGTGCCGTACGACGTGCTCAGCAGGACGCGTACCAACGCCTCCACCGACTCCGCGCCGGCCGGACGGAAGCGGAGCCTGCCCCTGGTCGTGCTCTCGCCCGGTTTCACCAAACCCCGCAGCGTCCTGACCGGACTGGCCGAAGACCTGGCCAGCAACGGCTACGTCGTCGCCGCCGTCGAGCACACCTACGAGAGCGTCGGCACGAGCTTCCCCGACGGGCGGGTCACCACGTGCGTCGCGTGCCAGTCACCGGACAGAACCGAGGCGTTCTGGAAGAAGCTGACCCGAGGACGGGCCGCCGACGTCTCGTTCGTCATCGACCAACTGACCGGCACCCGCCGGAAGTGGAAGGGCGCCCCACTGATCGACCCGTCCCGGATCGCGATGGTCGGTCACTCCGCCGGCGGAGCCGGCACCCAGGCCGCCATGGTGGCGGACCCGCGCATCGACGCCGGGATCGACATCGACGGTCTCACCTACGACGACATCCCGGACAGCGGGCTGGCGCGACCGTTCCTGTTCCTGGGCCGGCAGGCGAACTTCACCCCCGGAATGCCCTCGGCTGCCCGGTGGGAGCGTGACTGGCCGCGCCTGACCCAGTGGAAGCGTTGGCTGGTGGTCGCCGGAACGGTACACGCCTCCTTCACCGACGTGGCCCTGCTCGCCGAACAGGTCGGCATCGGCAGCGGCGCCGACCTGCCCCCGATCCGCTCCATCGAGATCACCCGCGCCTACACCCGAGCGTTTCTCGACCTGCACCTGCGAAACCGGATCCAACCCGTGCTGGACGGGTCGTCGCCGCGCTACCCCGAGGTCATGTTCTGCGTGCCGGAGCGCAGAACCTGCCAGTAGTAGTAGCCAGCCTGGGGGCCGGTTCGACTCTGGACTGGTCCCCAGGCCCCACCCGTTCAGCCCCACCGTTGCAGGATGCGGTCGTACTCGGCCTGGGTGAGCGGCAGCACCGTGCCGTGGCGCGGGCGGCCGGGCAGGCTGTAGCCGGAGACCGCGCTCCACTGCCCGCTGCTGAGGTCGGTGGTGGTGAAGGGGATGTATCCCCGGCCGCCGTACTCGTCGATGAACAGGTACCACCGTTGTTCGGTGTTCGATTTGAACACCAGCGGCCCCTCGCCCTGCGACAGGGAACCCCGACCGATGCAGTCGCGCAGGAAGGAGTAGTTGCGGTTGAGGATCGTGGTCGACGTCTCCGCGAGGATGAACTTGCCGCACGCCGACTGGGAGGCGCTGCGCTCGTCCTTGGTGAACCGGTAGTACGTGCCGTTGTGCTTGATCATCGTGGAGTCGATGGTCGAGTAACCCTTGTCGACCCACACCTGCGGGGCGCTGAAGGTGCGGAAGTCGGTGGTGGTCGCGTACATCATCCGGTTGTAGGTGTTGCCGGTGTGGTTGGGGTCGTTGGTGGCGTAGAGCTTGGAGGCCCAGTAGACGACATACTGACCGAGGGTCTCGTCGAAGTACGCCTCCGGCGCCCAGGTGTTTCCAGCGGTGTCCGGCGAGACGCGCACCAGCCGTGGGGCGCTCCAGTTCACCAGGTCGGTGGACTCCCAGACCACGACCGACTTGCTGCCGGTGCGCTGCGCGGCGTCCCAGTTGCCGTTGCCGTAGATACGTAGGTCGGTGGCGATCTGGTAGAACCGGTCGCCCTGCGGTGAGCGGACGATGAACGGGTCGCGCACCCCCCGGGTGCCGACGGTGGAGGTCAACACCGGCCGGCCGCTGTTGAGCTGCCGCCAGCGGGTGGGGTCGTTGCCCTGGCTGAGGGCGAAGTACACCTGCTCGCCGTTGGCCGAGCCCTCGCCGAGCATGTAGCTGAACAGGTAGCCGGCGTAGCCGGGGGTCGGGGTGCCGCCGTCGACCCGCACCAGCTGCCACTGCTGGTTGGTGCCGCCGTTGTCGGTGTACTGCGAGATCCGCGCGCCGTCGGCGGTGGACCGCTCCCAGACGTCGAGTGCCCTGCCGCTGTTGCGGTTGACCAGCTTGACGTACCCGTTGGTGGTGTCCACGACCCGGAACTGCTGGCTGGCGCCCCCGTTGTCGGTGTTCTGCACGACGTCGGCGCCGTTCGCCGTGGAGCCGCCCGCCACACCGACGACCTTGCCGCTGTGTCGCGCGCGCAGCTTGTAGTAGCCGCCGCCGGCGTCGACGAACTGGAACTGCTGGCTGGTCCGGTCCGAGCGGGCCCACTGCTGTACGGTCGCGCCGTCGGCGCCCGACTGGCCGGCGACCTCGATCGCCTTGCCGCTGTGCCGCGCCACGACCTGGTAGTACGCCGACGGGTCGATCACCGCCGCGTGGGCGGCGGAGGGGACCGCGAGCGAGGCGGCACCAGCCACCAGCACCGCCCCGGCGAGGGCGACCGCACGGCGGAGGCGGAGCCGGTGGTCTCGGGAAGGGCGCCACCGCCGGGGTACGGTCATGTCTTTACTCCCCCTTGACGAAGCTGCCGTCGGGTACGGCCCAGTTCACGCCCCGGAACTGGCTGGTGTCCGCGCTGACCGGCGATGTGCCGACAGGGGCGCGACCGGCGCCAGGAGCAGGGTGCTGACAATGGTGACCAGGATGCGTCAGGTGTCGACGAGCGACGTCCGTGCCAGCATCCGCAGGCAGTATCACCCGCTACATATCGACGGTCAAGGATTCCGATGGCGGGCGGAGACCCGGAACCCGGCGCAGTCACTGCGGCGTGGATCGGTGCTGGTGGATCAGGCCGTGCCCGTCGTCGCGGTCGATGCGCAGTTCCCGCTCCAGTTCGGTGATGACCGCCCGCAGGTCGTCCAACCGTTGGCTGATCGCGATCCGGTCCACCTCGTCCGGCACCCCGTCGCCGTCCTCGTCGTAGTCCGGCGACAGCCGCTCGGTCATCTCCAGTCGCCGTGCCTCTTCCATCGAGTTGACGATGACGGCGATCAGGATGTTCAGCAGCAGGTTGACCGTGATCATTACGAAGCTGACGTAGTAGAGCAGCGTCCACGGTGACACGGCGATGCCCTGCTCGATTAGGTCCGGCAAGGTCTCCAGCGACAGCAGCACGAACAGCGTCAGCAGCGATCGGCCGATGTCGCCGTACTGCTCGGGATACCGCTCGTTGAAGATCAGCCAGCCGGCCATGCCGTAGACGTAGAGCGTGACGGCGGCCAGCGCGAGGAAGCCGCCGACGCCCGGCAGGCTTCGCCACAGCGCCGCCACGATGATGCGCAACCCCGGCGAGAACCGCACCAACCGCAGTACCCGGGCCACCCGTAGGAATCGCAGCACGGCGGAGTCACCGTGCAGCCCCGGGATGAAGATCGCCGCCGTCACGAGGAAGTCGAAGACGTTCCAGCCGTGCCGGAAGAAATCCTGCGGCCGACGGCCGTGGGCCAGCACACGGATCGCGATCTCCACGACGAAGGCCAGCCGGAACACCCACTCCGTCCACCGCAGCAACGGCCCCGCCGCGCCGAGGTTGGGGTACGTCTCGACTCCGAGCACGATCCCGTTGGCCATGATGAGCACGACGATGGCCACCTCGAACGGACGTGACCCGGTGATGTGGGCGCACCAGGCCGCCAGGCCAGGTGGTGGCTCGTCGCGACGAGGCGCGACGTCGTCGCGCTGCGCTG
This sequence comes from Micromonospora sp. KC721, assembly GCF_004348355.1. NCBI lineage: Bacteria > Bacillati > Actinomycetota > Actinomycetes > Micromonosporales > Micromonosporaceae > Micromonospora > Micromonospora sp. KC721. The sequence goes on from NZ_SMJY01000030.1 coordinate 4,284, forward strand.
GCACCGAGCCGCGACTCACCGCGGTCGGATACCGGGACTGCCGGCGCTCGTCGGAGACAGGACCTCGCGAAAGAGCCGGGCATCCATGCGGACACCCTACGTCCCGCCGCGCGGGCCCGACCCCCGGGCGTTGCCTCCGGGCTGAGTGGACAATCGATGACGGGTGCAACGCTCCTCGTCGCCCCACGGCGCACGCCGCTGGCTGATTGCCGTCCGACGGCTCACCGGGTGAGTTCGGCGAGCGCCTCGTCCAGTGTCCCGGCGAGCAGGTCAGGGAGGAAGCCGATCAGGTCGAGGGTGCCCCGGACGGCACCGCCGTCCGGGGCGACAACCAGGACCGGTGCCTGGCGTGTGCGGAAGGCGGTCACCAGCTGGTCGAGGCACCGCAGGCCGGCACTGTCCAGGAAGGTCACCCCGGTCAGGTCGATCACCACACCGGCAGCGGCGCGGGTCGCGGTGAGCACGTCCCGCTCCACCAGCTCGGCGTTGCCGTGGTCGACCTCGCCGTGCAGGCGTACGACCGAGCAGCCTCGTTCGCCGTGCACGGTCACCCGTTCGTCAGTCACCTCGTCGTCCCTCTGAGCTGCCGTCGCATCAACACGTTCGTGCCCGTACCCCGGTCGATGACCAGGTCGTCCATCAGCCGTCCCATCAGCGCCAACCCACGCCCGCGATGGACGGTGGCCTGCGGGGCCCGCCAGCGGCCGGTGTCGGAGACCCGCAGGTCGAGAAGGCCCCCGTCGAGGGCCGCGGTCACGCTCACCACGCCTGACGGGTCGCCCTGGTAGCCGTGTTCGATGGCGTTGGCGACGGCCTCGGAGCAGGCCAGCACGATGCCGTACCGCTCGGTTTCGGGAACCTGGCAGGCCGCCAGCCAGTCGTCCAGCTCGGTCCGCAGCGGGCTGATCCGGGACATCCGGGCCGGCACGTCGGTGTGGAACCGCGGGGCGTCGTCGAAGGCCAGCGCCAGCAGGCAGGTGTCGTCGTGGCCACCCTCGCCGGCGAGCATCCCGTCGCTGATCTCCTGGGTCAACGACGCGATCGGGGCCGTCCGGCGGGCGTCCAGCGCCTCGGCGAGGCGGTCGAGACCCTGGTCGATACGTTCCCCACGCCGCTCCACCAGGCCGTCGGTGTAGAGCAGCAGTCGTGAGCCCCGCGGCAGGGTCAGCTCGGCCTCCCGGCGGGCCCGGCTGGCGGCGTGCGTGCCGAGCGGTCCGGAACGACCGTCCCACAGATACCGGGGGGTGGCGTCCGGCAGGAGCAGTAGCGGCGGTGGGTGACCGGCGCACGCGTACCGCAGCAGGCCGGTGTCCAGCGCCAGTTCGGCGTAGGCCAGCGTGGTCATCCGTCCCGCCTCCAGGGTGGCGACGAAGTCGTCCATGTGCCGCAGCACCGCCGCCGGGCCGCACCGCGCCTTCGCCAGCGCCCGGACGGCGCTGCGCAGTTGGCCCATCGCGCTGGCGGCCCGGATGCCCCGGCCCACCACGTCACCGACGACCACACCGACACTGTCGGCCGAGGTGGTGAACGCGTCGTACCAGTCACCGCCGACCTCCAGCCGGTCCTCCGCCGGGCGGTAGACGGTGGCCACGTGGAAGCGCGGGTCGGTGGGCCGCTCGCTGACCAGCAGGCTGCGCTGGAGGACGCGGGCAACCTCCCGGTCCTGCTCGGCCAGGCGGGCATTCTCCAGCGCCAACCCGGCCCGGTCGACGAGGGCGAGCAGGAAATCCTGCGGGAACGGGCCGGGTGCGGCCGGCGACCCGGCCAGCAGCAGGATGCCGATCACCGCGTTCCGGGCGCGCAGCGGGAGCACCAGCCCGGCCTGACCGTCCGCTCCCGCCAACGGCACCGGGAAGTTCTCTCCGGCCGCTCGCACGGTGGCACGTAACCCGTCGTCGATCGGCCACGGTCCGCCCGGTCCCTGGGAGACCACGTCGTCGGCGTACCCGGTTGCGCTGGTCGCGGACGGCGGGGGAGTGGTCGCCCCATCGGTGGCCTCCGCCAGGGTCAGGTCCACCTGCGCGTACTGCGCGATGTCGGGTACCAGCAGGCAGACCAGCCGCCGGGCCCGGTCAGCCGATCCCACCGCCTCGTCCAGGTCGCGACCCAGACGGGCGAGGAACGCCGTCTGCCAGGCGCGCCGCGCCGTCTCCTCGTGCAGTCGTACCCGCTCCAGCGCCTGCCCGGCCTGCCGACCGACGGTCCGCATCAGCTCCACCTCGTCCGCGGCCACCCGTCGGCCGGCGGAGAAGTCGAACGAGACCACGCCGAGCACCCGACCGTCGGCGACCAGCGGCGTCACCACGCGTCCGTCGGCGCTGACCACCTCGGCGGCGTGTACGGCACGCGCCTCGGGTCCTGGATCGTCGAGACCCACCGGCGGGCTGACCGGCCCGGTGGGACCGGTGACGGTGAGCACCGGTTCCTGCGGGTGCAGCAGCCACACCACGGTGTTGGTCGCCTCGAACGCCTCCGTCCCGGCGGTGGCGATCGGCGCGACGATGTCCTCGGCGCGGTCGATCGAGGCGCAGCACGCCACCATCTCCTGCAGCACCCGGATCCGATCCTCGTTGCGCTCCGCCCGGCGGCGCTCGCCGAGCAACTCCCGCTCGTACGAGCGGCGGTCGGTGGCGTCGAAGACGGTCATCCGCAGTACGGTCGACGCCGCGTCCGGATTCCGTCGCAGGACCACGTTCACGAGGGTGTCCAGCCGGCTGCCGTCGGCCCGCCGGAACTCGAGTGCGACGCCCCGCACCTCGCCCTGCATGTGCAGTAGCGGTCCCAGGTGCGTCTCGTGGAAGATCCGACCGCCGATCGTGTAGAAGTTCTGCACCCGGTGGCCCAACAGCTCAGCCCGTTGGTAACCCGTCCAGTCCAGAAAGGTCTGATTCACCCGGGCGACGGTGCCGTCGGGCAGCACCGACAGGTAGCCACAGGGCGCCCTCTCGTAGAGATCCTCCGCGCTCTCTTCGAGTAGCGGGATGAAGGTCTCGACCGGCTCAAGGGGATTGACCACGCTCAATAATTCCGTAGGAACGCGTGAATGGCGTCCGCGGTTTCCTCGGGGGCACTCAGGTTCGGGCAGTGACCCGTCGCCTTCAGCACGACGAGGGTGCTGTCGGGCAGGTGGCGGTGCACGTAGTCGCCGACCTCGTACGGGGCGATGATGTCGTCGGTGCACTGCAGGATCAGGGTCGGCGCGGTGACCTGCGGCAGATCCGTCCGGTTGTCGGAGAGGAACGTCACCCGCGCGAACTGCCGGGCGATGGCCGGATCGGTGCGGCAGAAGCTGTTCGTCAGTTCGGTGCCGAGTTCCGGTCGGTCCGGATTCCCCATGATGACCGGGGCCATGGCGGCCGACCAGCCCAGGTAGTTGCTGTCCAACGACTCCAACAGCTCGTCGATGTCGGCGCGGGTGAAGCCGCCGCGGTAGTCCTCGTCGTCGAGGTAGCGGGGCGAGGGGCCGACCAGCACCAGCCGGGAGAAGCGGCTCGGCTCGGCCGCCGCCGCGAGCACGCCGATCATCGCGCTGACCGAGTGGCCGACGAACACCACGTCCCACAGGTCCAGTTCGGCGAGGATTTCCACCACGTCCTCGGCGTAGCCCTGCAACGAGGCGTAGCGCTGCGGCCGGTATGCCGACAGGTCGGAGCCGCCCGAGCCCACGTGGTCGAAGAGCACCACCCGGTACTCGTCGACGAAGCGGTCCGTGACGAGGCGCCACATGTGCTGGTCACAGCCGAAGCCGTGGGCGAAGACGATGGTGGGATCCCCATCGCGGCCTAGCACCGTGACGTTGTTTCGGGCGACCGCGCTCACGATCGGCGACACTACCTGCGATCATGCCGGCCCGCCACCGGCCGCCGAGGTGGTCGGGCTCGGCACCTCGACCGGCCCATCCGCTTGCCGCGGCCGGATGCCGCGGCAAGCGGAACTGCGGGTCGGGTGCGGACCGCGCCGGCTACCAGCCCAGCGACAGGCTGCCGAGGTACGTGCCGAGCCGGTCGGCGATGAGCTGGTGGTCGCGGGTGGAGTAGTGCCAGTGGCAGCCGAGCAGGTCCAGACCGGTGCTGTCGAGGGCCCAGTAGCGGACCCGGTTGTCGCCCGCGTTGGTGCGCTCCTGAACCACCTGCTGGACGGAGCCCGCGAAGGGGCTGGCGCCGACGGCGACGATGGTCGTGGTGGCGCCGTAGCGGGTCCGCAGCTTCTGCAGGAAGGTGCTGTAGGCGGTGCGGTAGGCGGCGACGAGGCTCTCGGCTGTCCACGGCTCGCCGGGGTTCAGGGCGGTGGAGAAGTCGTTGGTGCCGAGGTAGACGACGACGAGTTGGGGCTTCCAGGTGCCGGGGCTCCACATGTCGCCGGGCACGTTCAGCAGCGCCCGGTCGTAGTAGGTGCGGTAGTCGGTGCCCGGGTCGCTGCCGTTGTAGTTGCGGACCATTCCTCTGCCGGAGAACGCGTTGATCTGGTAGTCGGCCGACAGCCGGCGGGCGACCAGGGCGCCATAGCTGACGTCGGTGTTGGTGGTGCGGTTCACCTGGTCGCCGGTGCAGTCGCGACTGGTCGACGTGTTGCCGTAGCCGGCCGTGAGTGAGTCGCCGATGAACTCGATCTGCCGGCTCCGGGGGGTCGGCCTGGCGAGGATCTCGCCGCCCGGGGCGGCGACGAACCCACCGAACTCGCTGGTGCTCCATGGGCTCTCGTTGCGCTTCACGAGGCGTACGGTGTGCTCGGTGTTGCTCAGGCCGGTGATCCACCGGGTGGTCTGACCGGGCGTCACGAGGGTGGCGACGGTCGCACCGTCGACCTGGACGGTGTAGTCGGCCGCCGAGTCGTTCAGCACGATTCCCACTCCGGTGCCCCGGACCCGGCCCTCGAAGTAGACGCCGGGCCAGCTGTACCGCACGGCGTCGCCGCTGGTCTTGACGCGGCCCGCGGTGTGCACCCGGGACAGCACCTCGCCGGGCGGTGGGCTCGTGGGGCCGCTCGACGGTGACGTGCTGGGTGACGGCGACGTCACCCCGCCGGTGCAGGTCGTTCCGTTGAGCGCGAAGCTGGCCGGGTCGGGGTTGCTGCCGCTCCAGGATCCGTTGAATCCGAAGCTGGTGCTGCCGTTGGTCGACAGGGAGCCGTTCCACGCCACGTTGCGTGCCGTCACCGCTGATCCGCTCTGGGTGAGATCGGTGTTCCACGCCTGTGTCACTCGCTGTCCGGCACCGAACGACCAGGTCAACGTCCAGTTCGTCACCGGATCGCCGAGGTTTTTGAGCGCTACGTTCGCCCCGAATCCGCCCGTCCACTGCGAGGTGACCGTGTACGTGACGGCGCAGCCCGCCGCTGCGGCGTGCGCGGCCACGGCGGCGGCGGTCGCCGTGCCGGCCAGCACGGCTGACGCGGTCACCGCGACGAGCACCCTGGTGCGGGATGGGTACATGGGCATGCGTTCTCCTCAAGGGCCGACTGTGATCGAAGTATCTCGATCTGAAGGGCTGCTGACAACACCTCGGTCACGCGACTCGAGGGATGCCCTGATCACCCGTCAGGCGCTCTCGACCGGTTCTCGATGCCAGCCCGACACCCTGCCCTCTGAGGCTGCCTCGTGGTCCGAGCGGTCGAGGGAGGAGCGTTGGCATGGACAAGCAGGTCGCACTCGTCACGGGCTCTTCGTCAGGAATCGGCGCGGCGATTGCCAGGCGCCTGGCGGCAGAGGGCATGCGGGTGGTCGTCAACTCGGCGCGTTCCGTCTCGGCAGGTGAGGAGTTGGCCGCCTCCCTGGACGGGGCCGCGTACGTCCGTGCGGACGTCTCGGTGCCCGAGGACGCGGAACGTCTCGTCGCCACGGCGCTCGAGACCTACGGCCGGCTCGACGTGCTGGTGAACAACGCGGGGACCACGCGGGTGATCCCGCACGGGGATCTCGGCGCGGCCACCGTCGAGGTGTGGCGTCACATCCTCGACGTCAACGTCCTCGGCGCCTGGCAGATGTCCACGGCCGCCGCCCGGCATCTGCGCGAGTCCGGCCACGGGTGCATCGTGAACATCTCGTCGGTGGCCGGCTCACGTCCGGTCGGCAGCTCCATCCCGTACGCGGTCAGCAAGGCGGCACTCGATCACATGACCCGCCTGCTCGCCAAGGCCCTCGGCCCCGAGATTCGGGTGAACGCGGTGGCGCCCGCGTTGACCGAGACGCCGTGGACCCGCGACGACCCGTTTTTCCAGAACATCGCGGAGAAGGTCCGCCAGGGAACGCCGCTGCGGCGGGTCGGTACCGCTGAGGACGTTGCCGAGGCGGTGATCGCGCTGCTGCGCGCGCGACACGTCACTGGTGCGGTGCTGCCCGTCGACGGTGGGGCGTACCTGGTCTGAGCCGGCTCGCCGGCGAAAAGGGGAGGCACAAGTGTTCCGCGACCTTTCGGAGTTCCACGAGTGGTTCGACAGCCGGGCGAAGGCGAACAGCTTTCGGGTCACCCCGACCGGGTTGGACGCCCTGCAAGGCTGGACGACCGACCCCGACACCGGAAACATCGCACACGCCAGCGGCCGGTTTTTCACCGTCGAAGGGCTGCGGGTGCGCACCAACTCGCGCCAGGTGACTGCCTGGGATCAGCCGATCATCATCCAGCCCGAGACTGGCATCCTCGGCATCCTGGTCAAAGACTTCGACGGGGTGCCGCACTTCCTCATGCAGGCCAAGATGGAGCCGGGCAACATCAACCTGCTGCAGCTCTCACCCACGGTGCAGGCCACCCGGAGCAACTACACGCGGGTACACCGTGGTAGTTCGGTGCCGTACCTGGAGTATTTCGTCGCGGCACGCCGGCACCAGGTGCTCTTCGATTCGCTTCAGTCCGAGCAGGGATCCTGGTTCCTGGGGAAGCGGAACCGGAACATGATTGTCTACGTCGACGAGGACGTTCCGGTCCGGGACGATTTCTGCTGGCTCTCGCTGCCCCAACTGCGCGAGCTGCTGTCGGTGGACAACCTGGTCAACATGGACAGCCGTACGGTGTTGTCCGGCATGCCGTCACCCAGGCGCGACGCGGGTCCGGGTCACACCGGTAACGCCGAGGGGTGGCATCCGATGAAGCGTGTGCTGAGCTGGTTTACCGAAGCGAAGTCCAACCACCGACTGGACCAGCAGCGGATCCCGTTGTCACAGGTAGCCGGCTGGCGTCTCCGGGACTCGGTGGTGGAGCACGATTCCGGCCACTTCTTCCGGATCATCGGAGTCAACGTGCAGGCGACCAACCGTGAGGTGCGTGAGTGGTCGCAGCCCATGCTCGCCCCCTGCGGTCGTGGGCTTGTCGCCTTCCTCGTCCGGGACATCGCGGGGGTCCGGCACGTGCTGGTCCGTGCGCTCAGCGAAGCCGGCACGCTGGACGTGGTCGAGCTGGCGCCGACCGTGCAGTGCACGCCCGACAACTACCGTGATCTTCCGACCGAACAGCGACCGCCGTTTCTGGACTATGCGCTCGCCGCTCCACCAGACCGCATCCGGCTCGATGTCGTGCATTCCGAGGAGGGTGGCCGGTTCTACCACGCCGAAACCCGCTATCTGGTGGTGGAAACCGCCGAGGACCTTCCGTACGAGGAGCCTGAAGGTCACCTGTGGGTCTCCGTGCCGCAGCTGGCCCAGCTCGTGCGGCACAGCAACTACCTGAATGTCTCGGCCCGCTCGCTGCTGTGTTGCCTACGCAGTGAGTCGTGGATGGACACGACGGTCAGTGCCGACCTGGTCGCGGCGTGGTGACGGAGCACGAGACAAGCGAGGAGGTGCTTCATGCCGGGACAGGTGCTGCGCCGCGGTGACCTGAGTGCTGCCGGGCAGGTCGCCGCCCTGGCCGCGCGGCACGCCGAGGACTCCGACGCCCACCGGACGCTCAGCCCCGAGGTCATCGAGGAGCTGATCCGGGTGGGCTTCTGCCGGCACTTCGTACCTCGACGCTGGGGTGGTGTCGCCGGCACCTTCACCGAACTGCTTGCCGCCACGGCGACCGTCGGGGCGGGCTGTACCTCGGCCGCCTGGTGCGCATCGCTGGCGGCCGGAGCGGGCCGTCTCGGTGCGTTTCTGCCCGAGGACGGCCAACGGGAGCTGTGGGGGGAGGGACCGGACGCTCTCGTGGTGGCCGGCCTGACCCCGACGGGGACCGCCAGCGAAGTGCCCGGAGGCTGGCTGGTACGCGGCGAGTGGCGGTACGTCAGCGGTGTCGAGTCGTCAGACTGGGCGTTCGTCTGCGGGCCGGGGCCCGAAAGCGGGCAAGGACCCATGTTCTTTCTCGTGCCCCGGGCGGACTATCGAGTGCTCGACACCTGGTTCCCCACCGGGATGCGGGGAACCGGCAGCAACACGGTCGTGGTGGACGGCGCCTTCGTGCCGCGTCACCGCGCCTTCCTGCGGGAGTCCATGTGGCGCGGGCACAGCGTCGGTTCCACGGCGCGGTGTCACACCGTGCCGCTCCGGGTGGCGAGCGGCCTGCTTTTCGCCGCCCCCGCGCTCGGCGCCGCCCGCGGCGCGATCGCGGCCTGGTCGGCGCGGCTCGGCGGCACCCGCGACCCGGCGTCCGGCGACCGCGCGGCCGGCCATCGCGATCTGGCCTGGGCTGTCGGCATGGCCGACGCCGCCGGGCTGTTGCTCCAACGGGCCGCTCAGGTGGCCGACCAGCCGAGCGTCACGCCGCTCGAGGCGGTGCGCAACCCGATGGATTGCGCACTGGCTGTGGAGCATCTCGTCAACGCCGTACAGCGGCTGTTCCGGGCAGCCGGTACCAGTGGCCAGTTCGCCGGCGAGCCGCTGCAACGGTTCTGGCGTGACGTGCACTTCCTCGCCAGCCACGCGGCGCTGCGCCTGGGTACGGCGAGTGAACCGTATGGGCGGCAACTGGCGCAGACCGCACGAGGCAAGGCAGGCGGACCCGATGAAGCAGGAGGTGGTTAGTGATGCCGGCTTCCCGACGGCGTGATGTCGAGCACCAGGCGAAGATCCAAGCGCCGGCGACCCTCGCCTATCAGTTGATAGCGAACGTGACGAACTGGTCGTGGATCTTTCCAACCACGGTGCACGCGGAGCGACTCGCCGGCGATGACGCCGCGGACCGGGTGGGTGTGTGGACCACCACCGACGGCACCATCAACCACTGGGTGGCGGTACGCCGCCTGGACCCGAGGGCGCTGCGAGTGTCGTACCGGCAGGAGACCGCGCGACCGCCCGTGGCCGACATGGGCGGTACCTGGATCTTCGAACCACGCGGCGATCGTGAATGCCTGGTTCGGCTTCAGCACGACTACCAGGCGTTGGACGAGGACCGGGACACTCTTTCCTGGATCGAGGAGGTGCTCGACCGGCTCAGCACCGACGAGCTGGCGGCCTTCCAGGCCGGCGCCGAGCTGGCCTCGGCACGCCCGCAGCGCCTGCTCACGTTCACCGAGTCGGTTGTCACCGGCGGCTCGACGGGGGACGTTTACGGGTTCCTGCGGGATATGCGCAAGTGGGTCGAGCTGGTGCCGGACCTCGTCCACGTCGAGGTTCGGCACGACGTTGAGGACGTACAGGTGGTGCGGACCGAGACGCTGACCGGGCACGGCCGGCACGCCAGTGAGGTGGTACGGGTGTGCCGGCCGGGGGCGATCGCGTACCGGCACCTCGTCGTGCCGCCGCTGGCAACGGTGCACACGGGCGAATGGCGGGTTACGAGCGGCTCCGACGGCACCGTCGCGACGGCGCGACACACCGTGGTCTTCGACGAGGAGGGCATCCCGACGGTGCTCGGGGCGGGGGCCGATCTGGAGGAGGCCCGACGGTTCGCCCAGCGCGAGTTGGGCGCGGGCAGCGTCGCCGTGTTGAATGCGGCCCGCGCTCACCTGGGCTGACCTGAGAACGCGGATCGTGACGTCGGTGTCCCTCGCGGAAGCTACGCGAGGGACACCTTCGTCATGGGCACGGATTACTCCACCACCAGCGCGATCTTGCCACGAACATGCCCGGTCTCCATCGCCCGGTGCGCCTCCTTCGCGTCCTTGAGGGGATACACGCGGGTCACCGGCAGGCGCAGCTCGCCCTTCTGGCACAGCGTGACGAGCTCGGCCAGGATGGTGGCCGACCGCGCGCCGCGCAGGCGCCTGATGCCGAACCGGTCGGCGGCGGACTGATCCACCAGGGTGCCGATGCGGGTGTGGTCGTCGACCAGGTCGAGCGACACGGTGATCGCGTCGCCGCCAACCGCGTCCAGTGCCGCGTCCACTCCCCGGGGCGCCAGATCACGCACCCGTTTGCTCAGACCCGGGCCGTAGGTGACCGGGATGGCGCCGAGGGAACGCAGGTAGTCGTGATTGCGGTCGCTGGCTGTGCCGATGACGGTGGCGCCGAGCCGCGTGGCCAGCTGCACGATCACCGTGCCCACGCCTCCCGCGGCCGCGTGGACCAGCAGGGTCTCGCCGGACGCGACGCGCAGTTCCCGCAGTGCGTTCCAGGCGGTCTGTCCCACGGCGGACAGCGCGCCCGCCATCTCCCAGTCGACGCCGTCCGGCTTGCGGGTGACGGCGTCTGTCGGCACCACGACGTGTTCGGCGTACGCCTCGGCACTGGCGAAGCCGAGCACCTCGTCACCCACGGCGAACCCGGAAACGTCCGGGCCCACCTGGTCGACGATGCCGGCGAACTCGTTGCCCAGCGTTTGGGGGAAGGCATCCGTCCCATCCGGCGCGGCGAACTCGCCCCGCCTGATCCGGCAGTCCACCGGATTCACGCCGGCGGCCTTGACCCGCACCCGTACCTGTCCCGGTCCCGCGTCGCGCTCCGGTGCCGACACCAGTCGCAGCACATCCGGGTCGCCGTACTCGTAGAAGACGACTTTGCCGCTCACTCGCGCGTTCCTCTCCCGCTCGACGGTGCGGCGACCGATCGGCGCCGCCCGGTCGACGGTAACACGAAGTGGAGCGTTCCGCTCAGTTGTCAGAGCCACCCTGAGGCCGTATGGTGAGCGGAGCGCTCCACTTTTGGAGGTGTCATGACCGACCACACCACCGAACGCCTCGACCGCCGGCTCGTCGGGCTCGGGATCGTCATCGTTGCGGGCGCCTTCATGTCCGCTCTCGACGCGACGATCGTGTCCGTGGCGCTGGACCGGATCGGCCGCGACTTCGACAGCCCACTCGGCACCCTGCAATGGGTCTCCGTGGCGTACCTGCTGGCCCTGGCCATGGTCGTCCCGGTCACCGGATGGTCGGTCGAGCGCTTCGGCGCCCGTCGGATGTGGCTGTTCGCGCTCACGGTCTTCGTCGTTGCCTCGGCGCTGTGCGGACTGGCCTGGTCCATCGAGAGCCTGATCGCCTTCCGCGTGCTGCAAGGCATCGGCGGTGGGCTGATCCCGCCGCTCGCTCAGGTGATCCTGGTAGCCGCCGCGGGGCCGCTGCGGATCGGTCGCGTCATGAGCATGGTCAGCGTGCCGACGCAGCTCGCCCCCGTTCTCGGCCCCACCGTCGGCGGCTTCCTGGTCGACGGGCCCGGGTGGCCGTGGATCTTCTTCGTGAACATCCCGCTCGGTGCGATCGCGCTGGCTCTCGCCTGGATCGGCCTGCCCCGGGACGAGCGTCGCCGGCCCGCGGCCCGACCGGACATGCTCGGCGTGTTGCTGTTGTCGCCAGCTATCACCGCCCTGGTCTACGGGCTGTCCCTGGTCGGTGGCGGAGGCGAGGGAGGCGGCGCGAATCGAGCCGTCCTCGGCTCGGTCGAGGTGCTGCTCTCCCTCGGCGGTGGCGCCGTCCTGCTCGTGGCGTTCCTCATCCACGCCCGTCGCGGTCATCCCAGCCCGGCCATCGACCTGCGGCTGTTCCGGCGTCGGACGTTCGCGCTCGCGGCGGGGCTGATCTTCCTGTCGGGTGCGTCGCTGTTCGGGATGATGTTTCTTCTCCCGCTGTTCCATCAGCAGGCGCGCGGTCTGGATGCGCTGCGGGCCGGGCTCATGCTCGCACCGCAGGGGGTGGGCATGGTGGCCGCCCTGTTCGTGGTCGGCGCCCTGGTCGACCGGTTCGGCGCCCGGTACATCGTGCTGACCGGACTCGGGCTGGTGATCCTGGGGACCCTTCCGTTCACTCGGGTCGACGCCGATGTCAGCGATCCCTGGCTGGCCGGAGGGCTGGTGGTGCGCGGCATCGGGCTCGGCGCCGCCTCGATACCGCTCACCGCGACGGCGTACCGCTTCCTGCCTGCGGAGCTGACGCCCCGCGCGGCCACCGCGCTGGTCGTCGTGCAGCGGTTGGGTGCTTCGTTCGGCACGGCCGCGCTGGCTCTGCTGCTCCAGCGCGAGTTGGACCGGCCCGGCGCGTCACCGGACGCGGCGTTCGGGCACATGTTCTGGTGGATGGTCGGGCTCGGCCTGCTCGCCGTGTTGCCCGCGGCCTTCCTGCCCGGCCCCGCCCAGACCCGCGAACCGCCGGCCGACGCCGAACAGCCGACACCGGTGACGGGTGGCCGACCGCAGCAGTGACCACCGGTCCGTCGAGCCCTTCTCGAGTCGTCCCGCAGCGAGCCTCCAGGCGACGTTCCGATGCTCTAGCCGTCCCGTGCGGATCGCCCGCACCCCCTCCCACGAAGGCGATTGCCCATGACGACTGAATCCCGGCCTGTCCCGCGCCGCAAGCTGTGGAAGGTCCTGCGCACGGCGGCGGCCGTCGCCGTGCTCGGCTCAGCGGTGGCCCTCGCACCGGCCCCAGCGGCGGCGACCGAGAGCACCTGCCCGCACAGCCTGGTCGGCACCTGGCGCGCGAAGGTCCAGACGTCCTTGCCCAGCACCGGCGAGACCACGTTCGTGTTCAATCCGGATGGCACCATCGAGCCGCCCCCCGGCGAGCCGGTGACGGACACCTGGCGGGCCGTGGGCTGCAACGGCTTCACGTTCAACATCGTTCACCCCCACTACGACGCCAGCGGTAACGTCGACGGCGAGGTCCGGGGGTACCAGAACGGGGTGCTCTTCGGCGACCGGTTCGCCTCGCACGGCTCCTCGACCGTCTACAACCTCAACGGCGAGCCGCAGCGCAGCTTCACTGTCCAGGTCAAGGCGGAGCGGGTACCGGCCGCGCACTGACCTCGTCCACGGGCGGGTGTCCGGCAACGCGCCGGGCACCCGCGCTGACCTGTCCGGGCCCGCCCAACTGGAGGATCACCATGCGTGTACTGTTCACTCTTCCGCCTGCGCTGAGCCACCTCTTCCCCATGGTCCCACTCGCCTGGGCGCTGCGTGCCGCGGGTCACGACGTGCTCGTCGCCACCTCGGGCTCGGCGGTGCAAGCGGCCGCCCGGGCCGGTCTGCCTGTCGTGGACGTCGCGCCGACCGTCGACTTCGACGCGGTGTTCGGCGTGCGGACCGGAGCCGCCGTGGACCGGGCTGCGGAGCACCGGCGCAGAGGCGAAGCGGTGGCACGTAACGGAGGCGCGACCACCGCCCCCATTTTTCAGCGGTTCGCCCAGGTCACCGACCTGATGGCGGACGGGGTCGTGCGGGCGGCGGACACCATGCGCCCGGACCTGGTCGTGCACGGCCGGCTACAGGGAGCCGGTTTGTTGGTGGCCAGGAAGCTCGGTGTGCCCACCGTCGAGCACGGTGTCGGTTTCGTCCGGGAGGGCGACCTGGCCGCCCGTTACCTGCCGCACCTGGCCGCGACGTTCGAGCGCCACGGCGTCCCGCTCGAGCTTCCGGAACTCGCCGCGGTCCAGATCGCCCCGCCGAGCATGATGATCGGCGAGGGCACCGGCTGGAACATGCGCTTCGTGCCCTACAGCGGTGGCGGGGAGCTGCCCGACTGGGTCACCGCGGAACGCCGGCGCCCGCGGGTCGTGGTCACGCTCGGCACCGTTCTGCCGAAGGTCGTCGGGGTCGGTGGCCTGGAGAAGGTGTTGAGGGCCGCCGGCGATGTCGAAGCGGACTTTGTGGCGCTGGGCGCCGGCCTGACGAACCTCGGCGAACTTCCGCCCAACGTCCGGACCGCCGAGTGGGTCCCGCTGGCCGGCCTGCTCGCGGCGAGTGACGCGATCGTGCACCACGGCGGCGCGGGGAGCACGTTGACCGCGATGGCCGTCGGGCTGCCGCAGCTGGCGCTGCCGTACGGCGCGGATGAGTTCGTCAACGCCGGCGTGCTGGACCGGCACCGCTGCGGACTGTCCGCGGACGTCGACTCTGTTGACGGCGCGCTGCTGGACGCCCTGCTGCACGACGATGAGCTGCGCGGCAGGGCCGAATGGGCGCGAGGCGAACTGGCCGACCGACCCGCCCCCGCGGAACTCGTCGGCGCGCTCGCCGCGCTTGCCGGCTGACGGCGCCACGGCCGGTCCCCGCATCGACAACGGTGGGTCGGGCGCGATCAGCGCCCGACCCACTGTCGTGGACCTGCCAGCTCGCCTCAGGCACCGGGAAGGGACGGCGTCACGTGCTCGGCGACCAGCCTCAGGGTGCGGGCCGCGGCTTCCTTGGCCAGATGTCCTGAGTGGATGTTCAGGCTGATCACGACGTCGTCACCGAACCACTCAGCCACCGTCACCAGCTGCTTCACCACGTCGTCCGGTGTGCCCGCGAGAATCTTGTTCTCCGCCAGCTTCTGGTCGAACCCGGCGCGCTGGGTCGCGTCGGCCAGCTTCTCGTAGTTCGGGTAGGCGGCGCTGCTGACCCGACCCCACGACCGCACCGCCGCGCCGATCGCCCGACCGTTGCACGCGTCGTCGTGGCGACCGATCCGGTACGCCTCTTCGGCCTCCTCCGCCACGTAGCACGGATAGCCGAGGTGGACGCCGGCCCCGGCGGGATCGTGACCCGCCGCCGACCAGGCTTGTCGGTACACCCGCAGTGACTCCTGCATCTGCTCCACCGTCAGGATGCCCGGCACGAGCTGCAGCCGGTGCCCCGCCCGACCGGCCGCCGCGCAGGACTCGAGGCTGCGCGCGCTGGTGACGTAGACGGGCGGATGTGGGCGCTGGAAGGGGCGTGGCAGCAGGGTCACCGGGCCGAACGCGTGGAACCGGCCACGCCACCGCACGTTCTCCTCCGTCCAGAGCAGCTTGCACGCCGCGACGCCCTCGTCGAACCGCTCCCGGCTCTCGTCGAGCGGCACGCCGAACGCCTCGAACTCGTCCGGGAGGAACGCCCGGCCGAACGCGACGTCGAGCCGGCCGTGCGAGAGGTTGTCCAGCATGGCGAGCTTGCCGGCGAGCTTGACCGGGTGGGTGAACGCCGGAATCACCGCGCTCGTGCCGACCCGGATCCGGGTGGTGCGCGCCGCGACGGCCGCCAGGAACGTGACCGGATCCGGGCTGTAGCCGCCGTAGGTGAAAAAGTAGTGTTCCACCGTCTTGACGTGATGGTATCCGAGCTCGTCGGCGAGTTCCGCGAGGGACAGACACTCGTCGTAGTACTCCGGCGCCGGCTTCTCCGCCGGGCCCACAGTGGGGAAGAAGGTCAACCCGATCTTCATCTCACATCCGCCTCGTCTCGTCAAGTGGGTACGCGGTGCCCGTGGGCGGTCAGGACCGGCCGTCGTGGACGACGCGACGATGGGCGACCAGCCAACCGTCGTGGTCGTGCACCAGCACGTCGTCCGCCACGGTGCTCGCGTAGATCTCCGGGCTGCTGCGGTGGTCGCCGCTGGCCGACGCCACGGCGTAGGCGATGGCGTAGTACCGCGCCCGGACGCTGCCGTCCGGCACCGGATCCACGTGCACCATGCCGAGCCAGTGCCGCCGGGTCAGGCCGTCGGCGCGCAGGTTGTCCACCCGTCGCCGGGCCGCCACCGCGATGGCCGGGCGGCCCCGTAGCGGCTCAGGGTCCACGTTCTGTTCGAAGACGCCGTCCGGTGTGAAGGTGGCGGCCCACTCCTCGGCCGCGCCGCTGTCCAGCAGGCGCATCTGAACGGCGTAGAACTGGCGGATCCGCTCGTGCAGATCGGCCACGTGCGCGCCGGCTGTCGGGGGATGGCTCACCGCTCGGCTCCTCCTCGTGTTCGACCCGTGTCGGTGCGACGCCGGGCGACATCACCATGGCAGCCGGGTCTCGAACCGTGCTCGAGCGGCTCCGGAAGCGATCGGTAACGACGAACGGCACCGGTGGACGGGTCCACCGGCGCCGTTCGGGACGTGGCGAGGGACGGTTCAGGCGGGGTACGGGACTCGCCCACGTGCCTCGCGCAGCACCCCGGCCCACCAGAGCAACTGGTCGAGCAGGGCCTTGGCCGCCGTGTTGACGGCCTCCGCCTGCTTGGGCGCTCCCTGCTCGTCGAACTGCATCGGTGCCATGTGGAAGCTGACCGTCTCGCGCACGGTCACCATGTGCAGCTCGGCGAAGACCTGCCGAAGCTGCTCCACCGCGCGCAGGCCGCCGGCCATCCCGCCGTACGACACGAACGCCACCGGCTTGGCGTGCCACTCGTCGAAGACCGAGTCGATCGCCAGCTTCAACGAGGCGGGGTAGCCGTGGTTGTACTCGCAGGTGACGACGATGAAGCCGTCGGCCGCCCCGATCCGGGCGGCGAGAGCGGACACCTCCGGGGTGGGCGTGGCACGCAGCACCGGTGGCAGCGGAGTGTGCGCCAGGTCGATCACGTCGAGCTCGATGTCGTACTGCTCCGCGTGGTTCACGAGCCAGCGGGAGACCGTCTCGGCGAAGCGCCCCTCGCGGGTGCTGGCGACGATCACGGCGATGCGGAGTGGCCCTTGGGACATGAAGATCTCCTGTGTGGTCGGATCTACCGGGGTAACGCCGCCGCGTTCAGGCGACGACGTCGTCTTACTGCGTCGCCACCGCCTGCCACGCCTTTTCGACGTCGGACCAGGTCGCAGCCGGTGCTGGCAGGGGGGTCGCGCTGGCCGCGCGGAGGCCGTCGAGCATGATCCCGAGGAACCGTCGCCGCAGCGCCGGATCACGGTTGCGGTGCTCAACTCGCAGCTCGCGCAGGGTGTGCAGGAGCAGCACGATGTCGTGGGCGTTCACGTCCGGGCGTAGCACGCCGGCGCCCTGGGCCCGCTCGACCAGTTGCTGGACCGCGTCCCGTGCCCGCCTGCTCGTCTCCAGGAGCTCGTCGGTCAGCTCGAACGGTCCGGCCAACCGGGGTGAGCCGTCCACGCCGGCCTCGACGCAGGCGTCGATGAAGCCGACGAGCGCGGCCCAGGCGTCGTCCACCTCGAGGGCCGTCTCGGCGCCCCGCCGGGTCTCCTCCATGTTGGCGAGGGACAGCTGCCGCATGAGGTCTTCTTTGCTGGGGTAGCGCCGGTAGAGCGTGCCCATCCCCACGCCGGCCCGCTCGGCGATGACCGAGACGGGCGCGTCGGAGCCCATCTCGGTGAACACGTCGCGCGCCGCGGCGAGGATCCGTGCGTCGTTGCGACTGGCGTCGGCCCGCCGGACGGGACCCTTCTTGGCTGAGGAGGACATGCGTCCACCATAGCGCGGAACCGAGCGTTCCGCTCGCCTCGGGTCCCTTGCCAGCTGTCACCAGGCGAGTCCGCCGTTGACCTCCAGCACGTGGCCGTTGACGTAGGAGCTGTCCTCGGCGGCCAGGAAGACGGCTGCCCGGGCGACCTCGTCGGCGCTGCCCATCCGGCCCAGCGCGAGCTTGCCGCGGTATCGCTCCCAGACGGCTTCGTTCTGCCGCAGGACCCGGCCCATGCCCTCGTCGATGAAGCCCGGAGCCAGGCAGTTGACGGTGATGCCGCGCGGTGCCAGCTCGAGCGCCACGCTGCGGGTGAACGCCTCCACCGCCGCCTTCGTGGCGCAGTACGCCGCCGCGCCCGCCACCGCCCGGCTGCCCAGGACCGACGACATGGTGATCACCCGACCGCCGTCGCCATGCTCGAGGTACGGCACGGCGCTGCGTACGCAGTGGAAGACTCCGGTGAGGTTGGTGGTGACCACGTCAGTCCACTGTTCGGGGGTCAGTGCGCTGACCGGCCCCGGGATGCTGACGCCGGCGTTCGCCACGACGATGTCCAGGCCGCCGAAGCGGGCCACCGTAGCCGCCATCAGGGCGTCGACGGAGGCGGCGTCCCGCACGTCCGCCGCGTGGAACGCGACCTGGTCCGCGACGCCGTCCACCGGGCTGGGGTGGCCGTCTCCTCCGCGGCCCGCCACCATCACGCTCGCGCCCTCCGCCGCGTACGCCTCGGCGATGCTGCGCCCGAGGCCACGGGTGCCGCCGGTGACGAGGGCCACCTTTCCCTTCAACCGCACCGCTCTCTCCTTCCTGCCAGGAATGTCCGGGCGACGTCCGCCGGGTACGCCCGGCGCCGAGGCGGCGCGGGCGTACCCGGGGCAGGATCGTCCGTCACCTTCTGGACGCGCTCGAGCCATGGTGGAGGCGTGCGCATCGCCTTGAGCGAGCCTCAGGTGCTCCACCATCTGTCGTCGATCCGTGCGCCACAGGATGGGCCCGCAGAGAGGCTGGCGCGAAGTTGCGGGGGAGAGCGTTCGATGATCGAGGAAGTGGGTGGCTCGCCAACCGCCGGCGAGGCGTCCCCGCACCGCTGGGCGGTGCTCGGTCCCGCGCTCTTCCTGACCGTGACCCTGCCCCTGGCCCTCGCGCGGGCGATACACATGCCCGCGGACGCCACCGCGACCGCGCACATCGCTCATGCGGCGGTGCAGGGTAGCTGGATCGAGGACTTTCCGGCGCTGGTTACGGTCGCGGCGTTCCTGATCATTCCGTTGTTCGGACTCCTGTCAGCCGAGATTCGCCGATTCGTGCCGCGCGGCGACGCCGGCCTCCGCGTGCCGCTCGTCTTCGCCGTGGTGGCGGCGACGGTCGGTGCGGCCGTCGCGGCGTTCCTCACCTGGCTGGCCACACTAACCACTGGCGAGGCGTCCACGACGCTGGCGCCGGTCGTGGCCGCGCACGCGTTCTCGGCGTTTCGCGACTGCTTCGTGCTGGGTCTCGCGGCGGGCGTGGCGGCCCTGGTGATGGTCCGCCGCGGCGCCGTCGACAGAACCGCGCCGCCCGCGAGGCTCTCGTCTAGCGAGGAGACAACATGCTGACCAGAAGAGAGACGCTGACCCTGGCTGGGCTGGCCGGCATGGCGGTGCTCCTGCCGGTCGACCGCCTGGCGAACGCCGCACGCGGCGGCTCGGAGGTGGTCAGCACCCCGCCGTTCACCTCGGCGATGCCGATCCCACCGGTTCTGCGCCCGGTGCGGAGCACCCGGACCGCGGACCATTACGAAGTGCGCATCCGCGAGGCTCAGCTCGAGCTCGTGCCCGGGCTGCTGAGCACGGTACGGACGTACGACGGCCACCTTCCCGGTCCGACGATCCGGGCCGTGCGCGGCCGTACCACCGTCGTCACGCAGATCAACCAACTGGGCCACGAGGTGGCGGTGCACCTGCACGGCGCGCACGTTCCGGCCACCGAGGACGGGCATCCCATGGACGTGATCCCGCCCGGTGGACGGCGGACGTACACGTACCCGAACGTGGACCGCGCCGCCTCGTTGTGGTACCACGACCACGCCCACCACCTCGAGGCCCAGAACGTCTACTACGGCTTGAGCGGGGCGTATCTCGTCAGTGATCTGCAGGAGTTGGCGCTGGGACTGCCCAGTGGCCCGTACGACGTGCCGCTCCAGATCCGGGACGCCCGGGTGGAAGCGGACGGGACGCTGGTCTACACGCGCGCCGCGGCGCGACCGCAGATGCTGGTCAACGGCAAGGAACGGCCCTACTTCCCGGTGGCCGGACGCAAGTACCGGTTGCGCCTGTTCAACCAGTCCATCGACCGGTACCTGACGCTGCGACTCTCCGACGGCGCGGAGTTCTGGCAGATCGCCTCCGACGGCGGCCTGCTCACCGCGCCGGTGCCCAGCACGGCAGTCAAGATCTCCGCCGGCGAGCGGGTCGAGATCGTCGTGGACTTCTCCCGTTACGGGCCGGGCAGCAGCGTCTTCCTGCAGAACTCCGACGCACTGTCCAGCGAGAACCCGGACGTGCTGCGGTTCGACGTCGGCGCTCCGGTCGAGGACCACAGCGTGGTTCCGAAGAAGCTGTCGGAGATCCCGCCGCCGCCGACCGCCACGGTGGAGCGGAACTTCGTGCTCTCCTTCGACGCCACGAGGGGCGTGCATCTGATCAACGGGCAGACCTTCGACCCGAACCGGGTGGATGTGCGCACGCGCCTGGGCACCACCGAGATCTGGCGGATCACGAACGCGGAGGGCGCCGTCCCACCGCCCAACTTCCACGTGTCCCACAACTTCCACCCCCATGTGGCGCAGTTCCGGGTGCTCGACCGAGACGGAGTCCCACCAGCCCCGGGCGAGGCGGGCCTGAAGGACACGGTGTTCGTCCCGCCCGGCTCCACCGTGCGCATCGCGGTGACCTGGACCGGCTACACGGGCCGGTACGTGTATCACTGTCACCAGTTGCCGCATTCGGTCGAAGCAATGATGGGGACGATCGAGATCGAGCCCTGACGACGCCCTGGATGAGTTGTGGCGCGCCTCGGACCCGCCGTGCTGGTGCGGGGCGCCGACCTATGGTGTGAGGAGGCCCGATGACACGGACGCTCCAGGACTCGCCCGCGACTGCCGAGTGGGTGTTGTGCCCCGGCTGCACCACTCCGCTCTACGGCAAGCGCTGGCTCGCCAACCTCAGTGTCTGCCCGGAGTGCGGTCGCCACGACGCGGTCAGCGCGCCGCACCGCCTGGCGCAGTTGCTCGACCCTGGGTACGAGCTGCTCGTCCAGCCGGCCCAGGAGGCGGACCCGCTGCGGTTCGTCGACTCCCGGCCCTATCCGCAGCGGCTCGCCGAGGCGCGTGCCCGTACCGACCTCGACGAGGCGGTCCTCTGCGCGGTCGGCCAGGTCGCCGGCGAACCCGCGGTCGTCGCGGTGATGGACTTCGGTTTTCTCGGCGGCAGCCTGGGTGTCGTCGCGGGCGACCGCATCGTGCTCGCCGCGGAGACGGCGCTGGCCCGCCGCGTCCCCCTGGTTTTGGTCACCGCCTCGGGCGGGGCTCGGATGCAGGAAGGCGCCCTGTCGCTGATGCAGATGGCCCGGACCAGCGCGGCCCTCGCCCGCCTCGATGCCGCCGGGGTGCTGACCATCTCGGTCGTCACCGACCCCACATACGGCGGTGTCGCGGCGTCGTTCGCCACGCTCGCGGACGTGATTGTCACCGAGCCCGGCGCTCGGCTCGGCTTCGCCGGCCGGCGCGTCATCGAGCAGACCATCCGCAGGCAGCTGCCCGCCGAGTTCCAGACCGCCGAGTTTCTGGCCGAACGCGGCTTCGTCGACAAGATTGTCCAGCGCCCGCAACTCCGTCAGGAACTCGCCAGGCTCCTGCGGCTGGGCGCCGGGCGGGCCGGGCCGGAGGGCGCCCCGCTCGCGGACGGCATCGTCCGCGATCCCGACCGGCTGCCGCCGGCCGACGCGTGGGCACAGACCCGAGCGGCACGGGACCTGGCCCGGCCGACCGCCCTCGAGTACGCCACGCTCGTGTTCGACGACTTCCAGGAACTGCGCGGCGACCGTGCCACCGGCGATTGCCGCGCGGTGATCGGCGGCCCGGCATGGCTGGCCGGGCGACCGGTCATGCTGATCGGGCACCAGAAGGGACACACGCCCGCAGAGTTGCTGGACCGCAACTTCGGCATGCCGACACCCGCGGGTAACCGTAAGGCGGCTCGGCTGATGCGCCTTGCCGAGAAGCTCGGTATACCGATCGTGACGTTGATCGACACTCCGGGGGCCGATCCGGGGCCCGCCGCCGAGGAGCAGGGCCAGGCGTACACCATCGCGGAAAACCTGCGCCTCATGGCGGCCCTCCGGGTGCCCTCGGTGGCTGTCGTCATCGGTGAGGGCGGCAGCGGTGGCGCGCTGGCGCTCGGCGTGGCGAATCGGGTTCTGGTGCTGGAGCGCGCCATCTACTCCGTGATAAGCCCCGAGGGGTGCGCGGCGATCCTGTGGAAGGATGCGGCGGCGGCACCTCTCGCGGCGGCGGCGCTGCGGCTGACCGCTCGGGATCTCTTGGCGCTCGGTGTGGTCGACGGGGTGATTCCGGAACCTGAGGGGGGGTGCGGGGCCGATCATCTAGCTGCGGTGCGGCGGCTGCGGGCTGCCCTGTGCGGGTGCCTGGCCGAGCTTAGCCCGCTGCGCGGCGATGAACTGGTCGCCGACCGGAGAGCCCGATTGGAGAGGTTCACCGCGGCGCGGTTCGGCTCCCCGCCGGCTGAGGCCGACGCGCCCGTCGGGGGCGCTGGATAGGGGAGCAAGGTCGTCATCCGGCTGGCCGAACCGGCTAACGTTCAATCTCGTCGATCTGTCTGTGCTGGAACATTCGGCTCGCGAGAGGGGACCGAGGGATGACGCGGCAGGGAATCTCACGAGTGAGGCCGGGCGCGGTTCCGCCGGCCGTCCTGACCTACGAGGCAGGGTTGGCCGCGCCGTACGTCGTTGTTCAGCTCGACGGGTCGAGCCAGCCGCGACGGGAGTCGCGTCCGCGCCATACCGTGCGGCTGAGGCCCGGCCATGGTGTCGAGTTCGGGTTCCGTCGGCAGTCCCGGGCGATTGCGCTCGCCGGTCCTGACGTCCAGTTGGTCCCGGTCGCCGGACAGATAACCGCCGCGGCTGGCCACTGGTCGGTTACCAATTTTAGTGCCGAGTATTCGTACCTGGTGGAAAATCTCGATGACGGGGGAGAGTACGTCAGGGTGCACCCGGGGCGGGACTGCGCACCCATTCCGTTCGAGCGATCGAGTCTGGTGCTGCCCGGCAATTGCGGGCCCCAGTCGATTACGGTGCTGGTGTTCGGCGCGTCCCGCGTCGATCCTACGCGGATGATGCCCCCGGTTCGCTTTCGCTGCGGCGGGCTCGACATCCGACGAAAGTATTTCCTGGTGCTCGTGGCGTTGTGCGAGCCGCGGCTGCTCAGCGGATGGCACGCCGGGGTGCCGAGCGTGCCGGAGGTCATGGAAAGGCTGCGCCCGCTGGTTGGCTGGGGCAGCGTGTCGCGGAATGCGATCAACTATCACATCGACTACCTGGCGGGGGAGAAGCTGCACAACTATCTCGGCGCCAACGTGTCGCCGAATAGAGTGCGCTGGAAGCGCGAGGCGCTGGTCTCGGTCGCTCTCCGGCACGGCCTCGTGCGCCCCGAGCACCTTTCCCTGCTGCCGCCGCGGCTGGACGGGTCGGTGGACGTCTCCCGGCTTCCGTCGTGGTGCGCCGGCGACGCCTAGCGGTCGCCCGGCCAGCCGACGCTACTCCGCCCAGCCGGCCCCTGGTGCTCTTTGGGGAGGTCGAGTGCCATCCCGGCTGATTCGATCTTCAGCAGCGTCCGCCCCGCGCGCCAGTTGCCCCTGACGGATGTCAGGGTCGTTGTGTAGCTGGAAGTTCCACGCTCCGTAGTGCGATGCGTTTTTCTTGTAACGCGGATGAAACCGTATCCTGCGCAAATCGGGCGAGAGTGCCGCATGCTGTCGGCTCATGATCAGCCGGAACTACCCAGCGTGAAAGCGGATCGATAAGTTTGCCGCTCTGCGTTCCTACTGTTACCGTTGGGCGGTCGCTACGCGTGCGGATATGTTAAGTGTGGTTGCGATGTCTGTCCGGGCAGTGTTGAAATCAAGTGGACGCTTTTCAGACTGAGCGGGGATTTGAAAATGCGTGACTTCGTCAGCGAGATCGCCGACGTGCCTGACCGCGACTTCCGGCCCAGCGGTAGCGATGACATGGGCAGGTTGTTTGCCTTGGATTCCGGAGACGCACTCGAGTTTCGTGTCCTCGGGCCACTTGAGATTATGCACCGTGGGCGATCCTGTACTCCCAGTGCGCCGAAGGTTCTCCAGGTCCTGGCGATGCTTGTCCTGCGGGCAAACCGGATCGTCCACATCGACTCGCTCATCGAGGAGCTGTGGGGCGACCGGCCACCTCGCAGCGCGCTGACCACGATCCAGACGTACATCTACCAACTGCGTCGTTTCCTGGAACGGGAAGGCTTTGCCGAAGACGGCGAGGAGTTCGTGCTCACCCGGGCGCCGGGCTACATCCTGCGGGTACGTCCGGAGCAGGTAGACCTCCAGCGGTTCCTGCGGCTGGCCGACAGTGGCCGCGCCCACCTGCGGGAGCGCCGGTACGCGGAGGCCGCCCGGCACCTGCGCGCCGCGCTGGAGTTGTGGGCGGGCAGCCCGCTGGCGAACGTACCGACCGGCGGCCTGCTCTCCGCGAGCATCGCCAACCTGCAGGAGCAGCAGCTCGCCGTGCTCCAACTGCGGATCCAGGCGGAGATGGAGATGGGCCTACATCGTGAACTGATCGGGGAGTTGCGGTCGCTGGTGGCGCTGCACCCGCTCGACGAGTGGTTGCATGGGCAGTTGATTCGGGTGCTCGACCGCAGCGGCCGCCGGGGTGACGCGTTGATGGCGTACCACCGGCTGCGGGCCACGCTCGATGAGGAACTCGGGTTGACCCCCTCGCCGGAGATCCAGCAGATCCACCACCAGCTTCTGCGCGCGAGCTGACGCGCGTTCACGACGGCCGGGCGCGGTGCGCCCGGCCGTCTTTTCGTGGCTGCGGCGGCGCTCCCGCACGCTGCGGCGCGCCCCCGGACGGCCCGGCGTGCCGCGTGTGGCGGCAGGCGGTCACGGGCGACCGGACGACGGCACAAGCCAGCCTCGAGCGCGCTTCGCGGCGCGGCTCCAGAGCGCTCGGGCAGCCTCTCCCCAGGGCGGCGTCCGGATGTCGCGGAGCCGCAGCCACGGGCTCGCGCAGATCGGAGAGATGTTGTGAGTCGTCGGGTAGTGATCACCGGGATCGGAGTACTTGCACCAGGAGGCGTTGGCGTCAAGTCGTTCTGGAGTCTGTTGAGTGAGGGCCGGACGGCAACCAGGCGCATCTCCTT
The DNA here is from genome assembly GCF_004348355.1 of Micromonospora sp. KC721. NCBI lineage: Bacteria > Bacillati > Actinomycetota > Actinomycetes > Micromonosporales > Micromonosporaceae > Micromonospora > Micromonospora sp. KC721. The sequence continues at coordinate 29,143 of NZ_SMJY01000030.1, forward strand.
TTTCGACCCGTCGCCGTACCGCTCACAGGTCGCCGCGGAGATCGATTTCGACCCGGAACTGCACGGCCTGCGCCCGCAGGAGGTCCGGCGCATGGACCGGGCCACCCAACTTGTCATGGTGGCTGCCCGGGAGGCGCTCAGCGAGAGCGGCCTGGCCTTCTCCGACGTGGACCCTCGACGGTGCGGGGTGACGATCGGCAGCGCGGTGGGCTGCACCATGGGCCTCGAGCAGGAGTACCGGGTGGTGAGCGACGACGGGCGCAAGTGGCTGGTCGACGCCGGATACGTGGTTCCACACCTGTACTCCCACTTCGTGCCCAGCTCGGTCGCCGCCGAGGTGGCCCGCGCGGTGGGCGTGCAGGGGCCCGTCACGGTGGTGTCGACCGGCTGCACATCGGGCCTCGATTCGGTCGGCTACGCCGTCGAGCTGATTCGGGAGGGCACCACCGACATCATGATCGCCGGCGCCACCGACGCGCCGATCTCACCCATCACGGTCGCCTGCTTCGACTCGATCAAGGCCACCACGCCGCGCAACGACGACCCGGAACACGCGTCACGTCCGTTCGACGCCACCCGCAACGGGTTCGTTCTCGGGGAGGGATCCGCGGTGTTCGTGCTGGAGGAGCTGTCGCACGCGAGACGTCGGCGAGCCCGGCTGCTCGCCGAGATCGGTGGATTCGCCTCCCGCTGTAACGCGTACCACATGACCGGGCTGCGCCCGGACGGCCGGGAAATGGCCGAGGCGATCCGGGTTGCGTTGGACGAGGCGCGGGTCGATCGCCTCGAGGTCGACTACATCAACGCCCACGGCTCGGGCACGAAGCAGAATGACCGGCACGAAACCGCGGCGTTCAAGCGCAGCCTGGGCGAGCACGCCTACCGGACCCCGGTGAGTTCCATCAAGTCGATGGTGGGCCACTCGCTCGGTGCCATCGGCTCGATCGAGATCGCCGCCTCGGTGCTGGCCATGGAGCACAACGTGGTCCCGCCGACCGCCAACCTGCACAATCCCGATCCGGAGTGCGACCTCGACTACGTGCCGTTGACCGCCCGGGAGCACCGCACGGACGTGGTGCTGACCGTGGGCAGTGGGTTCGGCGGCTTCCAGAGCGCCATGGTGCTGGTGCGACCGGAGAGGCGGATGGCATGACACGCACGCTCGTGACAGGGCTCGGGGTGGTGGCGCCCAACGGGCTGGGGCTCGCCCAGTGGTGGGCGGCGACCGTCCGCGGGGTCAGCGGAATCGCGCCGGTCAGCCGGTTCGACGCGACAGGGTACCCCGCCCAGCTGGCCGGCGAGGTGCCGGACTTCGATCCCGCCGTCTACCTGCCCAGCAGGCTTCTGCCGCAGACCGACCACATGACGCGGCTCGCGCTCGTGGCCGCTGACTGGGCACTGGCCGACGCGAAGGTGGACTCGACGGCGCTGCCGGAGTTCGGCATGGGTGTCGTCACCGCCAGTTCCTCCGGTGGCTTCGAGTTCGGCCAGCGGGAGTTGCAGAACCTCTGGAGCCGGGGCAGCCAGTACGTCAGCGCATACCAGTCCTTCGCCTGGTTCTACGCGGTGAACACTGGCCAGATCTCCATTCGACACGGCATGCGCGGCCCGAGCGGCGTGGTGGTCACCGACCAGGCGGGCGGTCTGGACGCGGTGGCCCAGGCCCGGCGGCTGGTACGCAAGGGCACCCAACTCGTCGTCTCGGGTGGGGTGGACGGATCGATCTGCCCGTGGGGCTGGGCGGCCCAGTTGGCGAGCGGCCGCCTGAGCACGTCGGAGGACCCGTCGCAGGCGTTCCTGCCGTTCGACGCCCGCGCCGCGGGGCACGTACCCGGTGAGGGTGGCGCGATCCTGGTCCTCGAGGACGCCGAGGCGGCCCGGGCCCGGGGCGCCTCGAGTGCGTACGGCGAGATCGCCGGGTACGGGGCGACATTCGACCCAGAGCCGGACGCTGAGTGGCCATCGGGTCTGCGTCGGGCCATAGACCTTGCTCTCGCGGACGCGGGCGTCGTACCCGACGAGGTGGACGTGGTCTTCGCCGACGGCGCCGCCGTCGGTGCGTTGGACCGGATCGAGGCCAAGGCGATCGCGGAGACGTTCGGGCCGAGGGGGGTACCCGTGACCGTACCCAAGACCATGACCGGCCGGCTGTACTCCGGCGGTGGACCGTTGGATCTCGCCGCGGCCCTGCTGGCCATCCGGGACGACATCATCCCGCCCACCGTCCACGTGACGCCGGACGCCAGATACGAACTCGATCTGGTCGGGGCTGCCCGGGAAGCGGTGATCCGGACCTGCCTGGTCCTGGCGAGGGGGCACGGCGGGCACAACGCCGCCATGGTCGTACGGGCCAGCAACTGACCTCCCGGGCACCGATCGGTACAGCGAAGCCACCAGGACACCTAGGACGAAGGGAGCATTCGATGACCGACCGCACCGTCACCCTGGACGATCTCCGCCGGGTTCTGCGCGAGTGCGCGGGCGCCGACGAGCAGGTCGACCTCGACGGCGACATCCTCGACACCGAGTTCAGCAACCTGGGCTACGACTCCCTGGCGATGCTCGAGACCAGCAGCCGGATCGAACAGGAGTACGGGGTGAAGCTCGACGACGACACGGTGATCTCGGCGACCACGCCGCGCGCGTTTCTCGCCGTGATCAACGGGGCGTAGCCATCGCCCGGTACTCGTGGCCGGGCCCGACGGACAGGAGGTGGATCAGCGATGAGCCGGGCGCCCGACGGCACCGTCGAGGAACCGACGCGCACATTGGTCAACGGAGCCACCACACCGGCTCTGACGGACGACGGGGTGGGCCGCGCCCTGGACCAGGTCCGGCATACCGCGATGCGGCTGCTCGCCGAACTCGGACATGCTCCGCACGCGCTGCGGCTGCGAGCCGGCGAGGTCTCCATGGAGATCGAGTGGGATCAGCCGTCCGTGCCCGGCGCGGTCAACGCCGAGGCGGCGTCCGCAGCCAGCGCGCCGTCCGCGGCCGATCAGCCGGCCGGTGATGCCGCGCCGGCCGGGAAACATCACGTCGTGGCGCCGACCGTCGGCGTGTTCTACCGTGCGCCGCAGCCCGGCGCGCCGCCGTTCGTGGAGGTCGGTGACGCCGTCCGGCCCGGCCAGCAGGTGGGAATCGTCGAGGCGATGAAGCTCATGATCCCCGTCAACGCCGACGTCGCCGGCCAGGTCACCGCGGTCCTCACCGACAACGGGGCGTCCGTGGAGTACGGAGAGCCCCTGATCGCCATCGCACCAGCCGACGAGTGAGCGGCCCGTGCGCGGGGCGTCCAGCGCGCCGGAAGCGCAGCCGTGCGGGGAGGGAGTTGGGTTGTTCAGGAAGGTGTTGATCGCCAATCGTGGTGAGATCGCGCTCCGGGTGGCGCGGACCTGCCGCGAACTGGGCATACAGGTGGTGGCCGTGCACTCGACGGTCGACCGCGAATCCGCCGTGGTGCGCTACGCCGACGAGGCGATACAGATCGGTCCGGCTCCGGCGAAGCGCAGCTACCTGCACATCCCGGCGATTGTCGAGGCAGCCCTGCAGTCCGGTGCCGACGCGGTCCATCCCGGGTACGGCTTCCTCTCCGAGGACCCGGACTTTGCCGAGGTGTGCCAGGCCAACGGCTTGACGTTCGTCGGAGCGCCGGCCGCGGTGATCGCCGCGCTCGGTGACAAGACCGCAGCGCGGACGATGATGGCCGGCGCGGACCTGCCGATGCTGCCGGGCAGCCTGGAGGCACTCCCGTCCGAAGCAGAGGCACAGCGGTTCGCCGACAAGATCGGCTATCCCGTGATCATCAAGGCGGCGGCGGGCGGTGGGGGTCGCGGCATGCGTGTGGTACGCGACTCTTCGGCCTTCGCGCGGGCATACCAGGAAACCCGGGCGACGGCGCAGGCGATCTTCGGCGACTCGCGGGTCTACGTGGAGCGTTACCTCGAGCACGCCCGGCATGTCGAGGTGCAGGTGCTCGCCGACCAGTACGGTTCCGTCGTCCACCTCGGCACCCGAGACTGCACGGTGCAGCGCCGTCACCAGAAACTGGTCGAGGAGACACCCGCGCCGCGGCTGTCCGCCCAGGTCCTGCGGCGCATGGGGGAGGCGGCGGTGCGCGGGGCGGCCGCTGCCGGATACGTCGGCGCGGGCACGTTCGAATTCCTGGTCGACGGCGACGAGTTCTATTTCATGGAGGTCAACTGCCGAATCCAGGTGGAACACCCGGTCACCGAGATGGTGACCGGCATCGACCTGGTACGGGAGCAGTTCCGGGTGGCCGCCGGGCAGCCGTTGGAGCTGCGCCAGGAGGACGTGGTACCGCACGGCACCGCGATCGAGTGTCGGGTCAACGTGGAGGACCCGGAGCGCCAGTTCGTACCCACCCCGGGGCTGCTGGAGGAGTTCCTGCCGCCGGGCGGCCCCTTCGTCCGCGTCGACACCCACGGGTTTCCCGGCTACCGGGTGCCGGCCGCGTACGACCCGCTGCTGGCCAAGGTTGTGGTCTGGGGAGCGACCCGGGAGCAGGCGCTGGACCGGATGGACCGGGCGTTGGGCGAGTTCCGGGTCAGCGGACGTGGTGTCTGCACCACCACCGAGTTCCTCCGCACGGTCGTACGGCACCCGCTGTTCCGCGCGGCGCGGCACAGCACCAGCCTCGTGGAGCAGATCCTGTCCGACCGTCAGGCCTAGCGCCCGTTCGATTTGTCAGCACAACGACCGAGGGAGATCCATGAGCGAGCATCAGAGCCAGGTGGCGCTGGTCACCGGGGCGACCAGCGGCATCGGACTGGCGGTGGCCACGGCGCTCGGCAAGCGGGGGTACCGCGTCTTCATCTGCGCACGTGACGCGGACAACGTGGCGCTGACCGTCAAGCAGCTACGTGCGGAGGGCACGGAGGTGGACGGCGCCCCGTGCGACGTGCGCGATGCCGCTTCCGTGCGGCGCTTCGTGCAGGCCGCGGTGGACCGGTACGGGCCGATCGACGTCCTGGTCAACAATGCCGGGCGCAGTGGGGGCGGGGTCACTGCCGAGATCAACGACGAGCTGTGGTTCGACGTCATCAACACGAACCTGAACGGCGTCTTCCTGATGACCCGCGAGGTGCTCACCACGGGCGGCATGCGGCAGAGGAGCCGAGGCCGCATCGTCAACATCGCCTCCACCGGAGGCAAGCAGGGCGTGGTCCTGGGCGCACCGTACTCGGCCTCCAAGCACGGCGTGGTGGGCTTCACCAAGGCGCTCGGGCTCGAACTGGCCAAGACCGGCATCACCGTCAACGCGGTGTGCCCGGGGTACGTCGAGACGCCGATGGCGAAGCGGGTTCGGCAGGGATACGCCAGCGTCTGGAACATCTCCGAGGAGGACGTGCTGGAGCGCTTCCAGGCCAAGATTCCGTTGGGACGCTACGCCACGCCCGAGGAGGTCGCCGGCATGGTCGAGTACCTGCTCTCCGACGCCGCCGCGCCGGTGACCGCGCAGGCCATCAACGTCTGCGGCGGCCTGGGCAACTACTGAGACGAGAGAAGCGAGGGCAGTCATGACGCAGAGAGCGGTCCGCGAGGCTACGCACGAGACGATCGTCCTTGCTCCCGGCGAGGAGGTCTACCGGCTACTGGCGGACGTCGCGAGGTGGCCGTTGATCTTTCCTCCCACGGTGCACGCGGAGCAGCTGGAGCAGGATGGTCTGGAGGAGCGCATCCGAATCTGGGCCACCGCGAACGACACCGCGAAGACCTGGACGTCGCGGCGCCGGCTCGACCCGGACGGCATGCGCATCGACTTCCGTCAGGAGGTGTCCCAGGCGCCGGTGGCGAGCATGGGTGGCGCCTGGGTCATCGAGCCGCACAGCGACCGGGAATGCCGCGTGTTGCTCCTCCACGACTACTCCGCGGTGGACGGTGACCCGCAGAGCCTCGACTGGATTGACCGGGCAGTGGATCGCAACAGCACCGCCGAGCTGGCCGCCCTGAAGGCGGTCGCGGAGGCCGGTGAGGCAGATGAGCTGCGGATCAGCTTTGACGACACCGTCCACATCTCTGGGTCGGCCAAGGACGTCTACGACTTCCTCAACGAGGCGCAGCACTGGGCCGAACGGCTGCCGCACGTCGCCCGCGTCAACCTGCGGGAGGACGTCGAAGGGCTGCAGATCCTCGAGATGGACACCACGACCAAGGACGGCTCGGTGCACTCCACCAGCTCCGTACGCGTCTGCCAGCCGTATCAGCGGATCGTCTACAAGCAGACCTTGCTGCCTGCGTTGATGACCCTGCACACCGGCCACTGGTTGCTCGAGGAGACTGACTCCGGGGTGCGGGTCACCTCCCGGCACACCGTGGCGATCAACCCGGACAACGTACCCCGGATCCTCGGTCCCGACGCCGGTGTCGACGACGCCAAGCGGTATGTCCGCAACGCGCTGAGCACCAACAGCCTCGCCACTTTGCAACACGCGGCCGAGTACGCGCGTCGGTAGCCAAGCCGGGACGGCGGGCTTCCGCCGGTAGGCCCGCCGTCCCGGCCCGCCAGCGGCCCACGGTCGACTGGCGATCGACCGGGCGTTTAGCGGTGCCGGCCACGCTGTCGTCATGACCTCCCAGCTCATGGCCTTCCCCGACGACCGGGACACGGCACCGTACCTGGACGAGATCGCAGAGGGCGTGTACGCGTTCCTCCAACCCGACGGCGGCTGGTGCCTCAACAACGCGGGCGTCGTGGTCAACGGCGACGACGTCGTCGTGGTCGACACCGCGGCGACCGAGCGGCGAGCCGAGCTGTTCCGCGCACTGATCGCCGAGGTGACCGACGTCGCACCGACCGTGGTCGTCAACACGCACTTCCACGGCGACCACACCTTCGGGAACTTTGTCTTCAGCCCGCCGGCGGCGGTGGTGGCGCACGAGGCGGCTCGCCGCGAGATGCTCGTCGCAGGGCTGGGTCTCCAGGGGCTGTGGCCACACGTGCGATGGGGCGAGGTCACCCTCCGCCCGCCCACCGTCACCTACCGGGATCGGATGGACGTGTACGCCGGCGAGCTGCGGCTCCAACTGATCCATCCCGGTCCGGCGCACACGGTCACCGACACCGTCGTCTGGATACCCGACCGCTCGGTCGTCTTCGCCGGTGACATCGTGATGAGCGGCGTGACGCCGTTCTGCCTGATGGGCTCGATCGAAGGGTCGCTGCGGGCGATCGAGCGTCTGCGCGCCCTGCGCCCGAGTGTCGTCGTTCCCGGCCACGGCCCGGTCGGCGGACCGGAACTGTTCGACGAGGCGGAGGAGTACCTGCGCTGGATCAAGCGGCTGGCCCGAGCGGGCGTGGCGGCGGGCCGGAGCCCGCTGGAGACGGCGCGTGCGGCGGATCTCGGTCCGTTCGCCGCTTTCATCGACGCCGAACGAATCCTGCCCAACCTGCACCGGGCGTACGCGGAGGAGCGTGGCGCAGCTCCGGGTGCGGAACTGGACGTGCTCGCATGCTTCACCGAGATGGTCGAGTTTCACGGCCGACTGCCCACCTGCCATGCCTGAGCACCCGGTCGACTGGCGCTCAAGCCCGGCCTGAGCTGACCGGACCACAGTGAATCTGCCATACGCGACAGCGGAACATGATGAGGAGAAGGGTGGGCAAATGACCGCGCAGCCGCAGAGCGAGGTTCGCCTCGCTACGCCGACAACCGAGGAGTACATCGAGGTCCAGCAGTTCTACGCCCGACACATGGGGCTGCTCGACGACGGCCTGGCGGAGCAGTGGGCACAGACGTTCACCGAGGACGCGCGGTTTGAGGAGCCGAGCCGGATGGAGCCGTTGCACAGCCGGCAAGAGATCCAGGTTTCGGCGCGGGCGCGGGCGGACCGGGTGGCCGCCTCCGGGGAGCGGTACCGGCACTGGGTCGGCATGCTTGATGTCGGCGCCCGGCCGGATGGCGCGCTGCAGGTCCGCTACTACGCGCTGGTGTTGGCCACCCCGCGCGACGGCAAGCCGCGCATCGTGTCGAGTGTGGACTGTCGGGACCTCCTGGTCCGCGAAAACGGGCGGCTGCTGGTTCGGCACCGGCTGCTGCGGGTCGACGGTGCCTGAACGTCACCACAGGAGGACGCCATTCTCGCTTGACCGTCGCTCTACCGACAGCGCCGAGCATTCAGGCATGAAGGCCCTGGTTCTCTCCGGTGGCGCGGGGACGCGGTTGCGGCCCTTCACCTACACCACACCGAAGCAGCTGGTACCGGTTGCCAACAAACCGGTACTCAGCCACGTCCTGGAAAACATCCGTGACCTCGGCGTCCGTGAGGTCGGACTGGTCGTCGGCGACCGTGCCGCGCAGATCGAGCAGGCGATCCGCGACGGCTCGGAGTTCGGCCTACGCGTGACCTACATCCCCCAGCAGGCGCCGCTCGGGCTCGCGCACGCGGTGCTCCTCGCCGCGGACTTCCTGCGCGACGACGACTTCGTGATGTACCTCGGCGACAACGTGTTCGCCGAGGGTCTGCGCGCCGCCGCCGCGTCGTTCCACCAGCGGCGGCCGGACGCGCACCTCGTGGTCGCCAAGGTATCCGATCCCACCAGCTACGGCGTCGCGGAGGTGGGCCCGGACGGCACGGTGCAGGCGGTGGTGGAGAAGCCGGCGCAGCCGCGGAGCGATCTGGCGGTCACCGGAGCGTACTTCTTCACGCCGGCGATCCACCAGGCGGTGCGGATGATCGAGCCGAGCCGCCGGGGTGAACTGGAAATCACCGACGCGATCCAACACCTGATCGCCACCGGGCACCCGGTCACCGTCGACCGTTACGACGGCTACTGGAAGGACACCGGTCAGGTGGAGGACCTGCTCGAGTGCAACCGGGTGCTGCTGGACCGCCTGTCACCGGCGGTGGACGGACAGGTCGATGACGCCACCCGGACCCACGGCTGCGTCGTGGTGCAGGAAGGTGCCCGGGTGACCAATTCGCACCTGATCGGCCCGGTGATCGTCGGCGCCGGCGCGACCGTACACAACAGTCGCGTGGGGCCGTACGTGGCGATCGGGCGGGAGTGCTTCATCGGCGACAGCACGGTGCAGGACTCCATCACCCTGGACGGCGCGGCCGTCCGTGGGGTGCACCAGCTCCGGCACTCTCTGATCGGCCGTCGCGCGGAGGTCCGCGCGGACCGCCGTACGGCGCACCGCCGGCTCATCCTGGGAGACGATACCCAGGCGGAGGTTCCGGCATGAGCATCCTGGTCACCGCGTGACCGTCCTGGACAAGCTCAGCTAGGCCGGCAACCTGCGGTTCGATCGTTCAAGGTTCGTGGACCGAGGACGCCCCACTGCCGCCCGGCGCCCTGTAACGCGGCGACGAAGGTCGGCGGGGACGTCGTCGCCCGGGCCTACCGGCGTGCTCACGGCCTTGACGTGTGGATCACCCGGTGCAGCAACAACGACCAGCCCCTCACCAACGATGGTAAGAATCGCCGGCATCTCGGCGGGTGGCCGCGCCGCGCGTTGTGCGAGGGGCTGACCCCATGCCATCGGGGCGGTCCGCACGCCGCTCCACGACGAGCGCGTGCGGGCCGCCCCGATCGCGGTAGGGGCCACCGTCACGACGATTTGAGGGCGTACTCCCGGATCGAGTCGGCGATGTAGCCGATCATGTCCTCGGACAGGCCGGGGTAGACGCCGACCCAGAACGTGTGTTCGGTGATGACGTCGCTGTTGGTCAGCGGACCGCTCACGCGGTGCGGGCGGTCCAGGTAAGCGGGGTGTCGCAGGAGGTTGCCGCCGAACAGGCGCCGGGTCGAAATGTGCCGGGCCTCCAGGAAATCGACCAGCCCACGGCGGGTGTAGGGGGCGTCCGGTAGCACCGTGATCACGAACCCGAACCAGCTCGGATCGCTCTCCGGCGTCGGCTCCGGCAGCAGCAGGCCGGGAACGTCAAGGAGCGCCTCGTGCAGGTGTCGCCAGTTGCGGCGCCGTGCCGCGCCGAAGTCCGGCAGCCGGCGCAGCTGGCTCAGCCCGAGCGCGGCCTGCAGATCGGTCGACTTCAGGTTGTAGCCCACGTGCGAGAACACGTACTTGTGGTCGTATCCGTGCGGCAGGTCGCCGAGCTGCTGGTCGAACCGCTTGAAGCAGCGGTTGTCCTCGCCGGGCTCGCACCAGCAGTCCCGACCCCAGTCCCGCAGCGACTCCACCACCCGGGCCAGCGCCAGATTGTCGGTCACGACGCAACCGCCCTCGCCCATGGTGATGTGGTGCGCCGGATAGAAGCTCACCGTGGCGAGGTCGCCGAACGAGCCGGTGGGGCGTCCCCGGTACGTGGAGCCGAGCGCGTCGCAGTTGTCCTCGATGAGGAACAGGTTGTGCTGCTCGGCGATCTCAGCGACCTCGGCCACCGCGAACGGGTTGCCGAGGGTGTGCGCCATCATGACGGCCCGGGTACGGGGTCCGACGGCGGCGGCAACCCGTTCCGGCGTGGTGTTGTAGGTCTTCAGATCCACGTCGACGAAGACCGGCACAAGCCCGTTCTGGATGATCGGGTTCACCGTGGTGGGGAAACCGGCCGCCACCGTGATCACCTCGTCGCCGGGGCGCAGCCGGTACTCCTCCAGCTGCGGCGAGGTCAGCGCGGTGAGGGCGAGCAGGTTCGCCGACGATCCGGAGTTCGTCAGGTGCGCCTTGCGTACCCCGAACAGCTTCGCGAACTCCCGCTCGAACGTCCGCGAGCTGACTCCGGCCGCGATGCGCAGGTCAAGGGCCGCCTCCACGAGCGCGACCCGGTCCGTCTCGTCCAGCACCGCGCCCGAGGCCAGCAGCGACGTGACGCCCGGGACGAACGTCGAATGGTCGACGGCTGCGTGGTACTCCCGGACCAGGTCCAGAATCCGCGCCTTGTGTTCCTTCGGTCTGGGGTCGGATGTCATGTGCGTCGCCTTTCTCGTAAGCTGTGCCGCCGCGTGACAGACCGCCTGCGGCTGCCGCCGTCACCGCATGCGTGCGGCCGCGCGGATCGCGTCGACCAGGTCCGCCTGGCTGGTGATTGCCGTGTCAGGGCTGCGGAGACCATCGGCCACCGCTCGGGCGAATGCCGCCACCGCGGCGCGGTACTGGTCGTCGGGGGGCAGGAGGTGGTCCTTGGACCCTTCTCGCCGATCGAGGCGGATGACCGGCCGATGGTCGGCGGGGGGTGTGAAGACATGTGTCACGGAGATCCGTCCGCGACTGCCGTGTAGCTCGTACGCCGAGGCGTACATGTGGTCCATGCCGAAGGTCACCTGCACGCTCACCTCGTTCGGCGCGGTGAGCAGTGCCGCCCCACCCACGTCGACCCCTCGATCATGATCTATCCGCAGGTGGGCCCCGACCGGCGTGAGGTCGGCGCCGAGGAAGAGCTGGGCCGCTCGTAACGGATAGCCCCCGACATCCAGCAGGGCGCCGCCGCCCAGCTCGGGGTCGTACCGGAT
>NZ_SMJY01000310.1:0-4284 GCF_004348355.1 Micromonospora sp. KC721
GCCCAGATGCCGCCCAGCCCCAGGTCCAGCCCGTACGCCAGCCAGATCGCCGGCAGGAACCCGCCGAGCGCGGCCACGATGGTGAGGTTGCGCAGGTAACGCACGTCCCCCGCGCCGATCAGCACCCCGTCGAGGGCGAAGACCACCCCGGCGAGGGGCTGCATCGCGACGAACCAGGGCCAGGCCAGCATCGCCTGCTCGCGTACCTGGGGGTCGGAGCTGAACCACGACGGGACCAGGCCGGCGCCGGCGGCGATGAGCACCGCGAAGCCGATCCCGCAGGCGCCGCCGAGCAGCGCGAAGCGACGGGCCAGCGCGCGGGCGCCGGCGCCGTCCCCGGCACCGAGCGCGGCCCCGACCAGCGCCTGGGCGGCGATGGCGAGCGCGTCGAGCAGCAGTGCGGTGAGGAACCACAGTTGCAGCGCGATCTGGTGCGCGCCGACGGCGGCGGCGCCGAAGCGGGCCGCGACCGCGGTGGCGGAGAGAAAACTGGCCTGGAACGCCAGGCCCCGGACGAGCAGGTCCCGGCTGAGCGCCAACTGCTGCCGGATGAGTCGGGGCCGGGGCCGCAGCGACACCCGCTCGCGGACCAGCGCCGCGGCGAAGAGCACGCCGGAGACGGTCTGGGCGACCGCGTTGGCCACCGCCGAGCCGACCAGGCCGAGCCCGGCCGGGTAGACCAGCAGCGGGCAGAGCAGCGCCGAGAGCAGGTTGGGCGCGAGCACGAACAGCAGCGGACGGCGGGTGTCCTGGACGCCGCGCAGCCAGCCGTTGCCGGCGGCGGCGAGCAGCAGGCCGGGGGCACCGAGCGCCGCGACCCGCAGCCACAGCCCGGCCGCGTCGGCCACCTCGCCGCCGCCTCCGGCGAGCGTACGCGCCAACGCGCCGCCGCCGACCTGCATGCCGAGCGCCACCAGCACCCCGACGGTGAACGCGAGCCAGGATGCCTGCACGCCCTCGGCCACCGCCGCCGCCCGGTCACCGGCGCCGAACCGGCGGGCCGCCCGCCCGGTGATGCCGTACGCGAGCACGGTGCCCAGCCAGGCGGTGAGGGTCATCACGGTGCCGCCGACGGCCAGCGCGGCGAGCGGCACCCGACCGAGGTGCCCGACGACCGCCGTGTCGACCAGCACGTAGAGCGGCTCGGCGGCGAGCACCACCAGGGCGGGCAGGGCGAGGGCGGCGATCCGGCGCGGCGGCGCGAGCGCGGTGGCGGACTGACTCATCGCCGCGATCCTGCCACACCACGAGTAAGGCCCGCTATCGGCTACCGGCGCTTACGGCTGGCTTCTGGCGGACCACCCGGGCGAGGCGGTACGGCGTCCAGCACCTCGTCGCCACCGCGCGACGGACGGCTGAACGAAGGGCGGTGAGGTCGTCGAGGCGGACCTCGGCGACGTCACCGCCGCTCGACCTGGGTCACTGACGGGTGTCCATCGAGGTCTGCAGCGCGCGCCGCATCTGCTCGCGTGCCTCGTCGGTGGTGTCGGGCTTGGGCTTGGACGGCATGGGAGTGCCCCTTCCAGGGTGTGGACCGTCCTACCGACGGCCCCACGGGCGGTCCTGCTGAGCGCCGGCGGCCCTCCGGGATCACCGGATGCGGCTCGCCTGGCAGCGTGAGCCCGGGTCGATCGACCCTGGAGGGTGGCGGCACCGGGTGTGGAACCACCGCCCCGACCTGCGCCGAAGCGCCGGTCCTTTCCCAAGTTAACGTTTACTTTCCACATGCTGCCCGTGGATCCCGTCATCTGGACGGGGAGACGCTGACCGGCCCCGGATGCGGCAAACGGCGGTATCCCTGCGTGGGGATACCGCCGTTTGCCGCGTTTGGAGTCGATCATGGGAGGCGGCCAGACCGGACGGCTGGCAGCAGGCGTCAGCGGGCCAGGAAGTGCCAGCCCAGCCACCACCAGAAGCCGAACACCCCGATCCGGCCCACCGGAACCGGTCCGACCTCGTACCGCATCACGTAGGCGCAGACATCAGCGAGGGAGGGCACCCGTGAACCCGGTCGGCGGGCCGCCCACTCGACCACGGCGAAGAGCACCAGCGCGGTCGCGAACCCCGCGATGGCGACCAGCCGCATCATCGGCGCACCAGTCCCCAGAACGCCGCCAGCCAGCCGAACCAGACGGCGGAACGCACCAGTTCGTCCGCCAGGATCGGATCGGCGAGGCGGCTGAAGGTGGGAAACTCGTCACCGGCCGACATCACGAACGTGGCGGCCTCGAACACCCCGAAGACGGCCACCGGCAGCATCCACCAGAGGGCCCCTCGGTCCAACCGGCCAGGGGGCGGTCGCCGTGGCACCCGGTTACCGAGCCCCAGCCAGATCAACGCACCGCCGGTGGTCAGGATCCAGAGATTGGCCTGCGCCGAGAAGGAGGGCAACTGACCGCCGACCAGGGAGAGACAGGCCAGCACCGGCACGGTGACCATCGGACGGTCCCAGGCGCGCGGCGCCTCGACGGTGAGATCGCGAGGCTGCTCCATCCTCCGATTCTGCCCGCGCCCATCCAGCGCCGAAAGACCCGACACCCCGCAGCCAGGAAGCCGGCGTACGCGCGAGCCCCACCGGGCGCGGGCATTGGGGAACCCGCCGGGCACGGGCGGGGCGGTACGGCGTCGCAGGTCAGGACGCGATCAGTGCGGCATCCACCTCGACCCGGATCCGCCCGAGCACCTCCTGGGCGTCACCGTGGCCGGTGAACCCGGCGGCGAACCGGTGCCCACCGCCGCCCAGCGCCATCGCGACCCGGCTGACGTCGACCGCGCCCTTGCTGCGCAGGGAGACCGCCCACTCGTCGGACCCGACCTGCTTGAGTACGCACGCCACGTCGGCCTCGGCCGTGCACCGGACCGAGTCGATCAAGGACTCCAGGACGTACGGCCGCTGGTGGTGCCGAGCCAGATCGTCCAGCGTCGCGTACGTCCAGACCAGGCCGCGCCCGGCCGCCGCCGTGGGATCCAGCACCGCCCGGCCGAGCACCTCGCCGAAGAGCCGTACCGCGCCGAAGGGTCGGGTGTCGAAGACCCGGCGGGAGATGTCGCCCGGCCGGATGCCGGTGGCCAGCAGCCGGGCGGCGAGCTGATGCACGGCGGGCGTGGTCGCCTCGAACCGGAACGAGCCGGTGTCGGTGGTCAACGCGACGTAGAGACAGGTCGCGATCTCCGCGTCCAGCGACACGCCGAGCCGGGCGAGCAGTTCCTCGGCGACGACCGAGGTCGCCGCCGCCCCCGGGTCCACCAGGTGGAGCCGCCCGAAACCGGTGTTCGACGCGTGATGGTCGAGCACCAGCGCGTCGCCGGCGGTGTCGAGCCGGTCGACCAGCTCGCCCAGCCGCGACGCGCTGGCCGCGTCGAAGCACACCACCAGATCCGGGTCCGGGTACGCCTCGACCGACGGCACCAGCAGGTCGAGACCGGGTAGCCAGCCCAACGGCTCGGGCAGCTCGGGCGGGCCGGGGAAGGTCGCCTGGAGCCGGCCTACGCCCAGCCGGCGCAGGCCGAGCCCGAAGCCCAGCATGCTGCCGAGCGCGTCGCCGTCCGGGTTGACGTGGCAGACGAGCAGCACCCGCGCATCGGCCGGCAGCCGGCGTACCGCCGCGACCGCGGCGGCCCAGTCGGCCTCGGTCGGCGCGGCGAGGGCCGGCCCGGGAAGCAGATCGCCGGCTGGGCCGCTCACCGTCGGTCCGCCGCGGAGGGGGTGCCCTCGTCCTCGTCGTCGCCCGGTTCGGTGTCGTCGGTGTCCTCGTCGTCGACCCGGTACGGCTGGGCGTCGCCCGCGTACTGGGCGCTGGCGGCGAGCCGCTGCACCTCGGCATCGGCGTGGCGGGCCTGGGCGAGCAGGTCGTCGATGTGCTTGACCTGGTCCTGCACGTCGTCGAGGACGAAGGTCAGGGTCGGCGAGTGACGCAGCCCGAGCGCCTTGCCCACGGTGCTGCGCAGCATGCCCTTGGCGCTCTCCAGCGCGGCGGCGGTGCTCGCCTGGGCCGCCGCGTCACCGAGCACGGTGTAGAAGACCGTGGCGTCACGCAGGTCGGCGGTGATCCGGGCGTCGGTGATCGTGATCATGCCGAGCCGGGGGTCCTTGATCTGGCTCCGCACCACCGACGCGACCAGTTCGCGAATGCGCTCCGCGTGCCGGCGTACCTTGGCCGGATCCGTCATCTCCCCCACCTCCAGGGCATCCTGCTCCCGGCCGGAGCGGCGGCACGAATCGGCCGCCGGGACCGACCGCCCGACATGTCGAACACTACCCGCGCGCCACGCGCCCCCGCCCAC
>NZ_SMJY01000311.1:0-4237 GCF_004348355.1 Micromonospora sp. KC721
GGCTGGAGCAGGACGAACGGTAGGGCCACCGCGACGACCGCTATCAGGGCGGCGCCGGCCGTGGTGGCGCGTCGGCGGCGGCGCAGCCGGCGACCCCGTCCGAGCGCCCGGACGGCCAGGTCGGGCGCAGGCCGTACCCCGTCCGCGAGGTCGCGCACGGCGGCCCGCAGCGTTTCGTCCACCATCCTGGTCATCGCGTCACCTCCGCGCGGGTCGTCATCTCATCCAGCTCCGGCACCAGTTGCCGGAGCCGGGCCAGGGCCTTGGCGGTCTGGCTGGCCACCGTGCCCGCGCGGCAACCGAGGATCGTCGCGGTTTCCGCGACACTCAAATCCTCCAGATAGCGCAGCGTCAGTACAGCGCGCTGTCGCGGCGGCAGTGCGCGCAGAGCCTCGCGTAGCAGTAGCCGCAGCTCGCTGTCGTGGCCGCTGTCACACACCTCGGGCCGCTCAGGCAGGTCGGCCATTGGCACCTCCCGGCGTCGGGACAGCCGCCGCCAACCGGAGACCTGGTCGTGGTAGAGGATCCGCTTCACGTACGGCTCTGCGTCGCCCCTGATCCGGGGCCACCGGGCGTACGCCTTGGCGAGCGCGTTCTGCAGCAGGTCCTCGGCGGCGTGCTGGCTACCCGCGAGCGCGTACGCGACGCGCAGCAGCTTGTCGCCCCGCTCGTTGACGAAATCGGTGAACTCCCCGTCGGTCACGTCAGCCACCGTCCACCTCCGATGTTCAGACGCGTGACCGTGGCCGAAGTTTGCCTGGTTGGCGCGATGGGTGACCGACCATGAAACTAGCCGTTGACAAGATAGTTCGGGGAAGGCATCTTGGCATTGACAAGAAAGGGGCCGCCATGTCGTCGGACACGCTCACCACGGCCGGAATACTCCTGATCACCGTCGTCGCGGTCGCGTACGGCGGGTTGACCCTGCTCACCCACCTGGCCCGCCGGAAGCCTGGCTACCTGGACAATCCCGTCCGCCGGGGAATGTGGACGGCGGGCCACGCGCATGCCGGCGTGCTGGTTCTCTTCGCCCTCGTCGCGTTGCCCTACATCGACCAGGCCGACGTGTCGGGCGGGACACGGACGCTGATCCGGTCGCTGTTCGTCGCCGCGCCGATCCTGATGCCGCTCGGCTTCTTCCTCTCTGTCGTGCGACCGACCGACACCCGGCCCAACAAGTTGATCTGGCTCACGGTGGCGGGCGGGGCGAGCCTGAGCGCGGGTGCTCTGCTGCTCGGCATCTCCCTGCTCTGACCCGGCCGCGACGAGGACAGCCCCAGCCCGCCGGGTTCGTTGGTGTCGCAGGCGAGGGGCAGAATGGCCCGCATGCGCTGGACCGTGCTCGACTCGCCGATCGGGGAGTTCTCCGTGGCCACCGACGGTGCGGCGGTGCGTGGCGCGCACTTCGGTCGGGTCGCGGCGGCAATCGAGCAGCCCGTCGACGAGGTGGACCGACAGGTCGTCGCGGAGTTGCGGGCGTACTTCGCGGGGGAGTTGGAGGGCTTCACGGTGCCGGTGGAGCCGCCTCGCGGCTCCGATTTCGAGCGCGCGGTCTGGCGGGAGATGACCCGGATTCCGTACGGGGAGACGCTCACCTACGGTGAGGTGGCCCGCCGGGTCGGCGACCCGGGAGCGGCCCGGGCGGTGGGGGTGGCCTGCAACCGCAACCCGATCCCGGTGCTCGTGCCCTGCCACCGGATCGTCGGGGCGGGCGGGAAGCTGGTCGGCTTCGGTGGTGGGCTGGACCGCAAGGTGAAGCTGCTGGAGCTGGAGGCTCGGGTCGCCTTGCAACGTGCCTGGTCCTGATCAGGGCCCCATGATCCTTGGCGGTTCGGCGGCCCGTCTTCCGGCGTGTCGAATCGGGCAGGCGTCAACGATCCGGGCAGGACACGACGAGGGCCGGACCCGTCAGGACCCGGCCCTCGTCGTGTTGCTGGTCAGCGGGTCAGCGCTCGACCTCACCGGCGATGAACGCCTCGACGGCGGCGTGCGCCTCGTGGTCGGCGTACTGCACGGGCGGAGACTTCATGAAGTAGGAGGAGGCCGAGAGGATCGGGCCACCGATCTTGCGGTCCAGGGCGATCTTCGCGGCCCGGACGGCGTCGATGATCACGCCGGCCGAGTTCGGCGAGTCCCACACCTCGAGCTTCAGCTCGGCGTTGAGCGGGGCGTCACCGAAGGAGCGGCCCTCCAGGCGGATGTACGCCCACTTGCGGTCGTCGAGCCACGGCACGTGGTCGGACGGGCCGATGTGCACGTCGCTCTTGGCCATCTCGTGCGGCACCTGGGAGGTGACCGACTGGGTCTTCGAGATCTTCTTCGAGACCAGCCGGTTGCGCTCCAGCATGTTCATGAAGTCCATGTTGCCGCCGAAGTTGAGCTGGTACGTGCGCAGCAGCTCGACGCCACGGTCCTCGAAGAGCTTCGCCAGCGCGCGGTGCACGATGGTCGCACCGACCTGGCTCTTGATGTCGTCGCCGACGATCGGCAGGCCCGCGTCGGTGAACTTCTGCGCCCACTCCGGGTCCGAGGCGATGAAGACCGGCAGGGCGTTGACGAACGCGCAGCCGGCGTCGATCGCCGCCTGGGCGTAGAACTTGTCGGCCTGCTCGGAACCGACCGGCAGGTAGGAGACGACCACGTCGACCTGGGCGTCGCGCAGTGCCTGGGCCACGTCCACCGGCTCGACGTCCGACTCCTCGATGATCTCGCGGTAGTACTGGCCCAGCCCGTCGAAGGTCGGGCCGCGCTGCACGGTCACCCCGGTCGGCGGTACGTCGCACAGCTTGATGGTGTTGTTCTCGCTGGCGACGATCGCCTCGGCGAGGTCCATGCCCACCTTCTTGGCGTCCACATCGAACGCCGCGACGAACTGCACGTCGGAGACGTGGTAGTCGCCGAAGGTGACGTGCATGAGACCCGGGACGCGGTCGGTCGGGTCGGCGTTGCGGTAGTACTCCACGCCCTGCACGAGGGACGAGGCGCAGTTACCCACACCGACAATGGCGACGCGGACGGAGCCCATAGCGTCTGCCTCCTTCTTCTTCATCACGGCCGCTCTTTCCTGGACTCTCCAGGCGGAGGCGGGCTGTCGGTTTCTCGTCGTCCGCCGGCCGTCCCGGTGCCCGGGACCGTCGGGGCACGGCCGGAGCGCTCGTTGGCGATGAGCTCCTCCAGCCAGCGGACCTCGCGCTCACAGGCGTCGAGCCCGTGGCGTTGCAGTTCCAGGGTGTACGCGTCGAGGCGCTCGGCCGCTCGGGCCAGTACGTCGCGAAGTCCCTCGCGACGTTCCTCTATGGTGCGGCGGCGACCCTCCAGGATGCGTAGGCGGGTCGCCTGGTCGGTCCGGGAAAAGAACGCGAAGTGCACACCGAAGCCCGTGTCGTCGTACGTCTCGGGACCGGCCTGCGCGATGAGCTGCGCGAAGCGTTCCTTGCCCTCGGCGGTGATGGTGTAGACCACCCGACCCCGTCGGCTGGTCAACGCGGGAACCTCCCCGGCGGTCGCGGGTGTCTCGGCGGCTTCGGTGATCCATCCCGCCGCCTGCAGCCTGCGCAGGGTCGGGTAGAGCGAGCCGTAGCTGATGGCTGCCCGGATGGCTCCCAGCTTGGCGGTGAGTTCCTTGCGGAGCTCGTAGCCGTGCATGGGGGACTCCTGCAGCAGACCGAGGATGGCGAGTTCGAGCACGAGCCATCCTCTCCTACCTCACCCACAGGGCCGTTGGACGTCCCGATGTATCGGGCCGATACATCGCACGTTAATACCCGGCGGGGGTCGAGGCAAACCCCCGGATCCGGAAGGTTCGCATCACGCATGGTGACGGCGGTCGCCTCGTCCGGCCGGACCGCGTACCCTTTGCCGCATGCGTACGCAGCGCCAGGTGGTCGACTACTCGCTCCGGAAGCGAGCGGTGCTGCGTGAACTCCTCGCCGGCCGGGTCGGCACGTACGACGTCTGCGACGCCTCGCCGTACCTGAAGAACGCTGCCCGCTTCCACGGTGAGCCCACCGAGGAGCGCTGCCCCGTCTGCCGCAGCGAGAACCTCATCCACGTCCATTACATTTACGGGGACGAACTCAAGCAGTCCGCCGGTCAGGCACGCGCCCTGGCCGAGTTGCCCGCGCTGGCGATGACGCTGCGTGAGTTCCAGGTCTTCGTGGTGGAGGTGTGCCTCGGCTGCGACTGGAACCACCTCGTCGAGCAGTTCCTGCTCGGGTGGGGCGGGCTGGCCGAGGAG
>NZ_SMJY01000312.1:0-4237 GCF_004348355.1 Micromonospora sp. KC721
GGGTCGGGGTCGGGGTGACCGGGACGTCCGGGCCCTTCACGGGATCCCGGACGACGTGCCGCTCCAGGTTGACCTGAGCCTGCCCGGTGCCGCCGACGGTGATGTCGTCGTACGCCTGGAGTCGCTTCTGCGGGTCGAAGTAGAGCACGCTCATCGACAGTGGGGTCGGCTTTTCGTGCTCCAGCCCGCGCAGCCCGGCACCGCCCGTGGAGCCCTCCACCATCAGTAGGGTGGGTTGCTGGCCGGAGACCTCAGGTAGCTTCGACACCTGCCGGTCGTGGGTGTGCCCGGCGAGCACCAGCGGGCAGGCTCCCGAGAGCGGGCCCGCCGAGGCCGGATCGTGCACGAGGGCGATGTCCACCGGCCGGGGCGACTGCCGTACCGTCTCGGCGAGCTGCTCGCCGGTCCCGATGACCTGGTCGGCCACCTCCCTGGTCAGCCCGCTGCCGGCCGGCGAGGTCTCCTTGTCGGGGGTGAACCGTGGGTCGCCGATCCCGGCGATGGTCAGCCCGGCCACGGAGGTGATCGAGTTGTTGAGCACGATCGCGTTGGGCTGACGGGCCACCGCCGCCGCCGTGCGGACCGAGTCGTGGTTGCCCCGGATGTAGACATACGGCTTCTTCAGCAGACCGATGGAGCCGACGTACGACGCCTCCGGCTCGCTGCCCCAGTCGGTGAGGTCACCGGTGTCGATCACCACGTCGATGTCGAACTGCTCCACCACCGTGCGGATCAGCTGCCAACCGGTGGGGTTGAGGTGCATGTCGGAGACGTGCAGCACGCGGGTGGTGTCCGGCGCGGGCTCGTAGACCGGCAGCGCGGACACCGTCGTGTAGAGCTTGCTGACGTTGGCCACCACGCGTTGCAGCTGCTCGGCGTACTTGGTGTAGTCGTTGGCGATCCGCCGCGCGTCACCCACCACGGCCGGGGCGTTGACCAGCAGCCCCTCGTACCGTGGCTCCTCGATCGACTCCGGGCGCAGGCTGCCGGCGGCCAGCCCCAGACTCCCGGCCGTGACGGCCAGGGCGAGCCCCGCCGACCAGGCGGTCCGCCGCACGTTCCGGAAGATCAGCGCGGCCAGCACCAGGGTGACCAGCACGACCGCGCCGAGGGTGCGCAGGGCGAGCCGGATCACGCCGTTGCGGACGTCGGCGACGGCGGAGTGGCTGGCCCGGCTGATACTCGCCGGATCATCGATCAGCGCCTCCGTCTTGCGCTGGTCGAGCGCCCCCAGGCCGACGGTGAGGTGGGTCGGCCCGTCGTGGCTGTCCAGTTGCAGGGCGCCCAGCGGCGGGATGTCGACGGTGGTGTGGCCGTCGACCGCCGGGGTGAGCGTCAGGTCGGCCCGGAACGGCCCGATGTCGGTGTAGACCCGGCCGCCGGCCAGCACTCCGATCACCGCGCCGACGAGGGCGACCAGCAGTACGGCGGCGACCACACCCGTCCGCCGGGTGAGGCCCGACCGGGCGGCCCTGCGGATCCGGTGCCATCGGGCACGCTCGCGTCGGGTCGGGGACGTGTCGTCCCGCGGCCCGCGCTGCTCGTTCTCCTGACCGTCCATGCTGAGATTCTGACCTGCCCGATGATGGATCTTGGCAAACCCGACGGAGTGGGACTCTTTCGGCGGCCCGCCGGAGTGGATCAGCTCCGCCCGGCGCCCCCGTCGGCGAAGACCAGCCGTAGCAGCCGGTCGTCCTCCGGGGTCGGGCGACCGCGTCCATCGTGGTTGGAGGTGGAAACCCACACCGAGCCGTCGGGTGCGGCGGCCGCCGCGCGGAGCCGGCCGTACCGGCCGCCGAGCAGCTCGCGGGGCTGGCCGAGCACGGTGCCGGTGTCGGTCAGCTCGAGCACCCAGAGCCGCTGGCCGCGCAGGCAGGCGGCGACCAGCAGCCGCTGGACCGAGGTCAGACCGGAGCAGGACGCCTCCGCGGTGCGCCACTGCGCGATCGGGTCGACGTACTGCCGGTTGTCGGCCTGGCCCTCGACGACCGGCCAGCCGTAGTTGCCCCCGGCGTTGATCCGGTTGATCTCGTCCCAGGTGTTCTGGCCGAACTCGGTGGCGTACATCCGCTTGCCCGCGTCCCAGGCGAGGCCCTGCACGTTGCGGTGGCCCAGCGACCAGACCGGCGAGCCGGGGAACGGGTTGCCGGGGGCGGGTCTGCCGTCCGTGGTGATCCGCAGGATTTTGCCGCCGAGGCTGGCGCGGTCCTGGGCGGCGTCGGGGGCGCCGGCGTCACCGGTGCTCACGTAGAGTTGCCCGTCGGGCCCGAAGGCGAGCCCTCCGCCGTCGTGGGTGCGCGCTCTCGGAATGCCGGTGAGGATCGGCGTCGGCCGCCCGCCCAGTTTGAGCTTCGCGACCCGGTTGTCCTGCTGCGTGGTGTAGTAGACGAAGACCGTCTCGTCCCTGTCGTACGACGGGGAGACGGCGATGCCCAGCAGCCCCGCCTCGCCGCCGGCGGCCACGTCCGGAATGGTCTGTACCGGGGCGACCCGCAGCCCGTCCGGTCCGGACTCCGGGCCGATCTTGAGGATCCGGCCGCTGTCCCGTTCGGTCACCAGGCCCCCACCGTCGGGCAGGAAGGCGATGGCCCACGGCACCCGCAGCCCCTTGGCCAGCGTGGTGGCGACGACCTGCTGGCCGGCGCCGCCGGGGCTGGCGCTGACCGACGGGGTGGGCAGGTTGGGCGGCTCGCCGGCCGGGTCTGGCTCCGGGGGGCCGAAGCTGCATCCGGCGGCGACCAGCAGCAGCGACGTGCAGGAGGCGACCAGCGCCGCGCGCCGGCGGCCGGTGCGGGGGTACGGGAGACGGGCGCTCACCCGGCCCAGCCTAGCCCGCGATCCGGTCTTCCCGAGCACGCCGGGACCGCTATCGTCGGCGGTCGTGAAGGTATGGATCCCCCACCCGGCCGGTGTCGAACTGCTCGGCGAGGTGCCCCTGGGCGTCACCGTCGAACCCTGGACGGACTCGGCGGCGCCGCCGTCGGACCCGGCGGGCGTCCGGTTCTGGGTGCCGCCGTTCCTGGCCGTCGGGGACACCACGGCGATGCTGGCGCGGCTGCCCGACGTGGCGGTGGTGCAGCTTCTCTCCGCCGGAGCGGAGGTCTGGGTGGATCGGGTGCCGGAGGGCGTGACGCTCTGCGACGCGCGGGGTGTGCACGACAGCAGCACCGCCGAGTGGGTGGTCACCGCGATCCTGGCCCAGCTGCGGGCCTTTCCCACGATGATCCGCGCGCAGGCCCGCGGCGAGTGGGTGTACGGCGATGTCGCGCCGACCGACGAGCTGGCCGGTAAGCGGGTACTGATCGTCGGCGCGGGTTCGATCGGCGCGGCGGTCCGGGCCCGGCTGGCCCCGTTCGACGTCGAGTTCACCCTGGTCGCCCGGACCGCCCGCCCCGCCGAAGGGGTGCACGCCGTGCGGGATCTGCCGCGACTGCTGCCCACGGCCGACGTGGTGGTACTGCTGGTGCCACTGACCGACGCCACCCGGGGAATGGTCGACGAGCGGTTCCTGGCTGCGATGCCGGACGGGGCACTGCTGGTGAACGCCGCACGCGGTCCGGTGGCCCGGACGGACGCGCTGGTCGCCGAGTTGTCCCGAGGTCGGCTGCGGGCCGCGCTGGACGTGACCGATCCGGAGCCGCTGCCGGCCGGGCATCCGCTCTGGGAGCTACCGAACGTGCTGTTGACCCCGCATGTCGCCGGCTCGGTGCGCGGGCTGCTGCCCCGGGCGTATCGCCTGGTCGGGGAGCAGCTGCGCCGGTTCGTGGCGGGGGAGCCGCTGCGTAATCGGGTGGTCGAGGGTTACTGAGCGCCGGTCAGCCGGCGTCGGGCAGGTGCTGCCCGGTCACCGACACGAGCCGGGGCAGATCGGTGCCGCGTACCGCGGGCAGGGCGATCTGCTGCCCGTCGTCGAGCCGGGCGACCGCCCGTCCGCGCGGGTCGGCGGCGAGCTCGACGATCTGGTCCCACCGGATGCGACGCTCGCCGACGAGGGCGCGTACCCGTAGCTCGCCCGCGTCGGCATCGGTGCCGGCCCGCCACGCCCAGACCACGACGGCCAGCGGCACGAGCAGCACCGGCACCAGGTACCAGGCCGCGGTGGCCAGCGGCAGCGCGCCGACGACGGCGACGATGGCCGCCGCCAGGATGGCCTGGTGGTGTCGGAAGCGGATCGTGTCGGCGCGACTCACTCCCCGATGATCCCATCCCTCTGCCGGAGTCGGACCGGGTGGGCGGG
>NZ_SMJY01000313.1:0-4219 GCF_004348355.1 Micromonospora sp. KC721
GCACCGAGTACACGTCGGTGGTCGCCCCACCGACGTCCACCACCACCAGATCACCACCGACGGTGTCCGCGAGCACCTCCACCCCGGTCAGCACCGCGTCCGGGGTGGCCGCCCGCACCAGCCGCGCGAACCGGCCACCCCGCGACAACCTCTTGCCACCGATGACGTGCCGCAGGAACACCCCCCGGATCGCCGCCCGCGCCGACGCCGGCGCCAACACCCCGATACGCGGCAACACATTGTCCGCCACCGTCACCGGCACCCCCGCCGCCGCCACCAGAATCTCCGCCCGCCGCGTGTACCGCGGCCAGTCCGCCACCCCCGTGTGCACCACCGTCACCGCCGCATTCGCCGTCGGCCGCTTCTGCGCCAACAACATCGCCAACGGCCGACCCAACGTGGCACCCCGACCCAGGATCACCACCTCCCGGCCCGCCACCGGGACCCCGTGAAACGCCAACAACGCCTCGATCCCCGCCGGCGTACACGGCAGCGGCCCCGGCAGACCCAACGCCAACCGACCCATGTTCACCGGATGCATCCCGTCAACGTCCTTGTCCGGATCCAGCACCTGCACCGCCCGGTCATAGTCCAGATGCCCGGGCACCGGATGCTGCACCAGCACCCCGTGCACCCCGCGGTCGGCGGTGAAATCCGCCAACACCGCCTCCAGATCCGCCTGCGACGCCGAGCCCGGAAGATGCACGTGCGGCGACGCGAACCCCAGAAGCGCCGCCTGCCGCTGCTTGATCCGGATGTATCCGGCGCTCGCGTCGTCCTCACCCACCAGCACCGTCGCCAGGGCCGGCGTCACCCCCGCCGCCCGCAACTCCGCCACACCCTCGGCCACCTCGGCCAGCACCCGATCCGCCACCGGCCCACCCGGCAACAGCCGCGCGGTCGTAGCCGTCGAAGAAGAAGAAACCGACACAGCACACCTCGCCCACGGAGGCCCAGGCGGTCGACCCCCGCGACGAGCTCCCCGATGGTCACACCCATCCCCGTGCCGCCAGTCGCGTTCCACCCCAGCCTGCCACACCGCCGCCCACCCCAGCGGCAGTTGCCGCAGTGACACCCACCGACGGGCCGCCCGTGGTTTCCAACCAACGACGACTACCAGGCGGGCCGGGGAGTCGACGATCTGCCGCGCGCTTCGCCGAACACGCTCTCGGCGTGTTCGAGTCGGCTGCGCAGGTCGACGGACGGCGTCCGTGACCACCTGGTGCAGTGATGGCCGGTACCGCCAGCTCGTGGGCACGCCGTTCGAGATCCGCCGGAGAGTTGGTCGACGAGTGCGGCGGGTCGTACCTCGCGGGCCAACCACAGCGCCGGAGTCAGCCTATGCCAACAACCTGTTGCAAAGACAGCTTTGCATAATTATCTTGGCATCATGACCGAAGATCCGCACAAGCCCGGATACGACTCCACACAGGACGTGGTCCTCGACGCACGCACGCTGCGCGGTGTAGCCCATCCACTGCGCCTGCGGCTGCTCGGCTCACTGCGCCATGAAGGACCACAGACCGCCACCCAGCTGGCCGCCCGACTCGGCGAGTCCAGCGCAGCTACCAGCTACCACCTCCGCACCCTGGCAGCTCACGGCTTCATCACCGACGCGCCCGAGCTGGGCCACGGACGAGAACGCTTCTGGCGCGCCGTGCACCGCTCGACCTGGTTCGACGCCCCCGACCGGGACGCGCCGGAGCGTGAACTCGGCGAGGCGTACCTGCGCACGGTCGCTCGGATCTACGCGGAGAACGTCGAGCGGTCCATCACCGAGCTGGCCGACTGGCCGCAGGAATGGGAACGAGCCGCTTCCATGAGCGACCTCACGGTCAACCTGACCGCCGCCGAGGCCCGGCAGCTCGCCGACGACATGATGGCCCTGCTGGTGCGATACCGGGACCGGGCAGCGCAACGGGCCGGTGACGGGTCGGAACGCGTCGCGGTGACCACCCAGTTCCAGATCTTCCCGCGACGCGGCCAACTGGACGCGCTGTTGGCGACGCGAACCACAACCGCCGGCGGGCCGGGCACCACAGGCGATCAATCGTCCGGTACCGCCGACGGGGACCGACCATGAATCGACGGTCCCCGTACGGGCTGCTCATCGCCCAGGCGGTCTCGGTCACCGGCACCCGGATGTCGGTCGTGGCGCTGCCCTGGTTCGTGCTGCAGACCACCGGCGACGCCCTACTGACCGGGATCACCGCGTTCGTGGAGATGGCCGCCCTGGTCACCACACGCATACTCGGCGGACCACTGGTCGACCGCATCGGGCCACGGATGGCCAGCGTCGGCGGCGACCTCATCGCCGGACTCGTGCTCGGCGTGGTGCCCCTGCTGTACGCCGCCGACCTGCTCGCCTATCCCGTCCTGCTCGTACTGGTCGGTCTTGTCGGACTGTTCCGCGGCCCGTCGGACAACGCGAAGTACGCGATGGTGCCCGACGTCGCCGCCACCGCCGGCTGGAGCAACGAACGTGCCGCCGGGCTCGCCGACAGCGTGCAACGCCTCGGCTCCCTGATCGGGGCGCCGCTGGGCGCAGTGCTGATCGCCCTGGTCGGCGCTCCCGCGGTCATCGCGCTGGACGCGGCCAGCTTCCTGCTCGCCGCCGCGCTGGTCGCGACCCTGGTCCGGATCCGACGGACCGAACCCGACCCGGCCGAGGCGGGCCACCGCACCGGCGTCGGCGGCTACCTCGCCGACCTCGGCGCCGGGCTCCGCTTCGTCCGGCATGACCCGCTGCTACGGGCGATCGTCGCGATGGTGCTGCTGACGAACCTCCTCGACCAAGCGCTGACCGCAGTGCTCATCCCGGTGTGGGCAGCCGAGCGCTTCCACGACGCCGCACCCGTCGGACTCGTCTTCGGCGCGCTGAGCGCCGGCGCCGTCGTCGGGTCGCTGCTCGTGTCGATATACGGCGCACGCCTGCCGCGATGGCGCACGTACGCCCTGGCCTTCCTGCTCGGCGCCGTCCCACGGATCTTCGTGCTGGCGCTGCCGGTCGGACTACCCGTCATCGCCGGCGTCGCGCTCGCCGGCGGGGTACTGCTCGGGGCCATCAACCCCCTGCTGTCCGCCGCGGAGTTCGAACGCATCCCGGCTAACCTGCGGGCACGCGTCCTCGGCGCGGTCAGCGGCCTGGCCTGGGCCGGCATCCCGCTCGGCGGGCTCGTCGGCGGCGTGCTCGCATCCACGCTCGGCGCCACCGGCGGCATCCTCGCCGTGGGAACGGCGTACCTGCTGGTCACCCTCGACCCACTGATCCGCAGACGCACCTGGCGGCTGATGAACCGGCCGGCTCCAACCACCACTCTGGTCTCCGTGCCGGGCTGACCAGGCCATCACCGGCCCGAACAGCGGACGACCTACCACCTCGCACGCCACCGGCGATCAGGACCCCTGAGCCGGCCCCACCAGCGCCGACAACACCCGGTGCGTCCGGTTCGACCGCACCGCCGCCCGCTGCTGACCCGCCGTCACCTCGATGTACGTCTGCGACGACGCCAACGACGCATGGCCCAGCAACCGCATGATCTCCGCCGCACTCGCCCCGTCCTCCGCCAACCGCGTCGCGAAGGTGTGCCGCAACGCGTGCAACCGCGCACCCCGCGGCACCCGGTCACCGATGCCCGCCCGCCGGTAACACGAGTCCACCAGATACTGCAACCCACCCCGGCGCAGCGGCTCACCCCGCCGATCCACCAGCAACGGCGAGTCCGGCCGCACCGTACGCGAACCGAACCGCCGCGCCCGACTCTCCAGATAGGTCACCAGTACCCGGTCCAGCTCCGGCTCGATCGGCACCACCCGCGGCCGGCCGCCCTTGCCCGCCACGTCCACCCGCCGCTCACCCGGCCGACCCGCCACCGACGACACCCGCAACGCCAGCAGCTCCGACAGGCGCAGCCCCGCGCACAGCGCCAACGCCAGCACCGCCACGTCCCGCTCCGGCCACGGATCCCGCTGCCGGGCGTCCTCACGCGCCACCGACGCCAGCAGTTGCTCGGGGGTGTCGTCGCCGCGCAGCGGCTTCGGTTGGGGCAGTGGGGTACGCGGACGGCCCACCGCCGGCATCGGGTTGCCGGCCACCACCCCTTCGGCCACCAGGAAGGTGAAGAACGCGTTCCAGCTCGACCAGGCCCGGTGCACCGAGGCCGCGGCCCGGGGGACGGCGAAGCGGGCGAACGCGGCGCGCATCAGGCGGGGGGAGAGG
>NZ_SMJY01000314.1:0-4177 GCF_004348355.1 Micromonospora sp. KC721
CCGCTCCACCGTCGGCGCGTCGTCCGTCGCCCCCACGACCCGCGCCACGTCCCGATCCCGGCGCGCCGGCGTGCCCTACTCCTTCCTCGCCCCGGCGCTGATCCTGTTCACGCTCTTCCTGGCCGCGCCGATCGGGTACGCCGCCTACCTGAGCCTGCGCCGGGTCCGGGTCACCGGGCTCGGGTTGGGTGCGAGATCCCGGATAGAGCAGTGGGCGGGCCTGGACAACTACGCCCGGTCGCTGTCGGACCCGGAGTTCCTGCCCAGCATCTGGCGGGTCGCCGCGTACGGCATGATCGTGGTGCCCACCATGCTGGGGTTGGCGCTGCTCATGGCGCTGCTGCTGGACGCCGGACGGTCCCGGGTCGGCGGCTTCGCCCGGATCTCGATCTTCCTGCCGTACGCGGTTCCGGCGGTGGTCGCCTCGCTGCTCTGGGGCTTCCTCTACCTGCCCCGGGTCAGCCCGATCACCGACCTGCTGGAGGCGCTGCGGATCCCCGCGCCGGATCTGCTCTCCTCGTCCTGGGTGCTGTGGGCGGTGGCCAACATCGCCGTCTGGGGCGGCACCGGCTTCAACATGATCGTGCTGTACACCGCGCTGCGGGCCATCCCGTCCGAGATCCAGGAGGCCGCCCGTATCGACGGAGCCACGGACGTCGCCATCGCCTGGCGGATCAAGATTCCGATCCTGCTGCCCTCGCTGGTGATGACGTTCGTCTTCTCCCTGATCGCCACCTTGCAGGTGTTCGCCGAGCCGATGACCCTGCGGCCGCTGAGCAACACCATCTCGACCACCTGGACGCCGCTGATGAAGGTCTACCGCGACGCCTTCACCCGCAACGACATCTACTCGGCCGCAGCCACCTCCGTCGTCCTCGCCGTCGCCACGTTCGCCCTCTCCTTCGGGTTCCTCAAGCTCGTCGGGCGTCGCGCCTTCCACCAGGAGGACTGATCATGAGTCTCGTCACCGCCCCGGTGCCCGCCCCGTTCGAGGCGGTCCGCCGGCCCCGGCGACGCCGGCACAGCGTCGCGGCCACCGTGCTGCTGCTGCTCGGCGCGGCGTACTGCCTGCTGCCCGTGCTCTGGGTGCTGATCGCCTCCAGCAAGAGCGCCGCAGAGCTGTTCTCCACCTTCACGCTCGCCCCGAGCACCCACCTGTGGGACAACGTCGTACAGCTCAGCGCCTACCGGGACGGGCTGTTCTGGCGCTGGATGGCCAACACCGCCCTCTACGCCGGCGTGGGCGCGTTCGTCTCCACGCTGATCTCGGCCATGGCCGGGTTCGCGCTGGCCAAGTACACGTTCCCCGGCAAGAACCTGATCTTCAACCTGATCCTCGCCGGTGTCCTGGTGCCGGGTGTCATCCTCGCCATTCCGCAGTACCTGCTGCTGGCCAAGGTGGGGATGACCAACACCTACTGGGCGGTGCTGCTGCCCAGCATGATCAGCCCGTACGGGATCTACCTGTGCCGGATCTTCGCGGCGGCGGCCGTGCCGGGCGAGATCCTGGAGTCCGCGCGCGTCGACGGCGCCGGCGACTGGCGCACCTTCGGCCAGGTCGCGCTGCCGATGATGCGTACCGGGCTGGTCACCGTGTTCCTGTTCCAGTTCGTGGCGATCTGGAACAACTTCATGCTGCCGTACATCATGCTCGGCGACGACCGGCTCTACCCCATCACCGTCGGCCTCAACGGCCTGCTCAACCAGGGCGCATCCCAGCCGGCCATGTACACGTCGGTGGTCACCGGCGCGCTGCTGTCCATCGTGCCGCTGGTGCTGCTCTTCCTGACGTTGCAACGGTACTGGCAGGTGGACCTCGCCGCCGGCGCGGTCAAGGCCTGAGGAAACGGGGCACAGAGTATGATCACCCCCGTGCCGAACCCGCCCGGCCCCGGGCGTAAGCGACCCACCATCCGCGATGTCGCTCGCGTGGCGGGGGTCTCGTACGCCACCGTCTCCCGCGTGCTCAACGGCCGCGACTGGGTGAGCCCCGAGGCGGTCCGGCTGGTCCGCGACGCGATCGCCCGCACCGGATACACCACCAATCCGCACGCCCGGTCCCTGGCCACCGGCCGGTCCGGTTCGGTGGCCTTCCTGCTCACCGAGCCGCAGCACCTGCTGTTCGAGGATCCGAACTTCGCCGTGCTGGTGCGGGGCGTCGCCCAGGCCCTCTCCGAGCGGGAGCAGACGCTGATCCTGATGATCGCGGCGACCGGCCAGGAGCGCGACCGCGCGGTGTCGTACCTGTCCGGCGGGCACGTCGACGGCGTGCTGCTGGTCTCCCCGCACTCCGGCGACCCGCTGCCCGGCCAACTGGTGCGCGCCGACGTGCCGATCGTGGCCTGCGGTCGGGTTCTCGGCTACGAGCAGACGATCAGCTCGGTGGCGGCGGACGACCGGACGGGCGCGCGGTCCGCGGTCGAACACCTGATCGCGGCGGGGTGCCGACGGATCGCCACGATCACCGGTCCACAGGACACCTCCGGTGGGGTCGACCGGCTGCACGGCTACACCGACGCGCTGACCGCCAACGGGCTCCCGGTGGAGCCGGCCCGGATCGCGCACGCCGACTGGAGCCGGGAGAGCGGCGAGGCGGCGATGCGTACCCTGCTGCGCCAGGCACCCGACCTCGACGCGGTCTTCGCCGCCTCCGACGCCATCGCCGCCGGCACGCTGCCCGCGCTGCGCGACGCCGGCCGTCAGGTGCCCCGCGACGTCCGGGTCGTCGGCTTCGACGACTCCGGGCTGGCCGCCACCCTCGATCCGCCGCTGACCACGGTGCGCCACCCGTTGGACCGCATCAGCGAGGAGATGGTCCGGCTGCTCGCCGACGTCATCGCCGGACGGAGTCCGGTCTCCATCACCGTGCCCACGACGCTGGTGGTGCGCGGCTCCTCCCCGGCCTGACCCGAGCAGACAACCAGCCGGAGTCAACTGGCGTTGGCGCGGACCGGCACTGCCGCCCGCTGCGCCCACGGCCGGATCGCGCTCGCGTGCGCCCAGATCGCGCGAGGGCGGGCGTCGCCGTGTCGACCGGTAATGTCGCCGCCTCCACCGACAAGTACCGGCGACGAGCCGAGTTGTGGAGGTGCGATGCACAGTCCCAGTGGACGGATGACCGACCTGTTCCGCGCGCACGCGGACGACATCCATGCGTACGCCCGGTGGCGGGTCGGCGACGGCGAGGCCGGCGACGTGGTCGGGGAGGTGTTCCTGGCGGCCTGGCGGTCGCTCGATTCGCTGCGGCCGGGTGAGGAGCGCCCCTGGTTGTTCGGCACGGCGCGCAGAATCGTGCTCGCCCGACGCCGACAGAGCCTGGCCCGATCGGCACTGACCAGCCGGTTGACCGCGACACGCGACAGCGCCGTCGTCGACGGGATGGCGGAACAGGTGGTGCTGACCGACCGGGTACGCCGGGTGCTCGACTCGCTGAGCGAGGCCGACCGGGAGTTGTTGATCACCGCCTCCTGGTTCGACCTGAGCCCGGCGGAGGCGGCCAAGGCCCTCGGGGTGTCCCGGCCCACGTACGCGGTGCGGCTGCACCGTGCGCGGAGCCGGTTCCGCGCGGCGTTCCATCGCCTCCCGGCGGATCGACGCGCCGACACCCGCCCGATGCCCGTACGAGAGGGAGCACGATGAACGTCGAAGAGATGATCAAGGCCGCTCGTCCCGACCGCGAACCGGGCTGGTCCGAAGGGGCTCACGGGCAGCGGGTGCTCCACCGCGTCCTGGCCGGTTCCGCGCCCACGGCCACCGGGACGCCCCACACCGGGCCCCGCCGTTGGGTACGGCTGGCGGTGGTGGCCGGCGTCGGGCTGGTCGCGGTCACCGGGCTCGCCGGGGCGGCGGTGCTCGCGTTCGCGCCGGAACCGCCCCCGACCTGGAAGGTTCCCGGCAACTCGATCGCCTGCGCCGCCGAGCGCACCCGCAACGCCGACCTGTCGATCCACCGCTGGCGAGCGGGCGACGATCCGGCCGGCATCTGCCGCCGAGACTGGATCAGCCGTACGGGGACCGCGCCGGAGACGCTGTTCTCCTGCGTGTTCAAGAAGGGCGGCGCCGGCGGCGGGTTGGTGGTGGTCCCCGGCGACGGGATACCGACCGCGGCGCAGGCGTGCGAGACAATCGGGATGTTCGTCGCCCCGGCGGACCTCACTCCGGCCCCGGCGGACCACCC
>NZ_SMJY01000315.1:0-4117 GCF_004348355.1 Micromonospora sp. KC721
CCCCACACGTCAGGCCCCCGCGCGCCGGGGCCGGCCAGCGGCACGGTGGCGGTCCGGGCATCGCGCCCAGGTGGTCCGCACGGTTCTCACCGGCCGTACGCTAGCCGGATAATCCGCCTCATGACGAGTGTGCGGGTATTGCTGGCCGACGACGACGTCCTGCTGCGGGAGGGGCTGGCCAGTCTGTTGCAGCGGGCCGGTCACGAGGTGGTGGGGCAGGCGGGCGACGGGCGGCAACTCGTGGAGCTGGCCCGGGCCACCAACCCCGACCTGGTCGTGGTGGACATCCGGATGCCACCCACCCACACCTCGGAAGGGCTGGAGGCCGCCCGTGACATCCGCGAGGACCACCCGGAGACGGCGGTGCTCGTCCTGTCCGCCCACGTCGAGGTGGAGCACGCGATGGAGTTGCTGGTCAGCGGGCGCGGCGTCGGTTACCTGCTCAAGAGCCGGGTCAGCGACGTGGCGGAGTTCGTCGACAGCCTGGAACGGGTCGCGCACGGCGGGTCGGTGGTCGACCCCGCGCTGGTGCAGGAGTTGGTGTCGGCGCGCCGGCGCAACGATCCGCTGGCCGTGTTGAGCGAGCGGGAACGGGAGGTGCTGGCGTTGATGGCCGAGGGGCGGTCCAACGCGGGCATCGCCCGGCGGCTGTGGGTGACCGAGGGCACCGTGGAGAAGCACGTACGCAGCATCCTGGCCAAGCTCGACCTGACCGGGACCGATGACGATCACCGCCGGGTCCTGGCGGTGCTCACGTTCCTCGAAGCCCGCTGACCCGGCCGGAGTGCTCGTCCAGCAGGCCCCGGACGGCGGTGGCCGACAAGGTGACCTTGGGCAGGAAGCCCACCGCGGGGCTGGCCGCGATCAGCTCCGCGTAGTCCTCCTCGTCGTGGGTGGAGATGAGGATCAGGCGGGCCGGCGGCCGGCCGTCCTCCGGCTGTAACCGCCGGGCCAGCTCGAAGCCGCTCTCGCCGCCCAGGTCGATGTCGAGCAGCACCACGTCGGGCCGGAGCTCCGCGACCCGTCGCTGCGCCTCGACACCGTTGGACGCCACGCCCACGACCGTGACGCCCTCGCGATCCAGCAGCGCACGGGCGGCGTCGAGGAACCACCGGCTGTCGTCGACGATCAAGCAGCGCAGCATGGAACAAGCGTCGCAGCCGCAGGCGGCCCTGGCATTCCGGCTACCTGGACAACGTACGGGCGGTCCGGTTGCAGCCAGCCCCCAGGCGGGACGGGTGCTGGCGGTGAGGACCGGCGCCGCCGCAAGCTCCACGCTTGTCGACGGAAGGGCGCGGGCGGACGGCGGCACCCGGCACACGTTTGTCAACCGGGCCGGCCGCTGGCGACGGACCTGACCCGAGGGGAGGGCACGTGACGGGCGTCGGTGCGGGGATGGTGACTCCGGTCGGCGATGCGGCACCGTCCGGTGTTGCGGTGTCGGACCGGCTGACCGTGCGGTTGCCGGCCGACGCCACCGCCCTGGTCTGTGGTGACCTGCGTTTGGGGCAGGCCCGGTCGGCTGCTTCCAGCCGGTTCGAGCGCGACCTGGTGGGGCGGCTCGGTCGGTGGTCGGGCCCCGGGGGCGTGGTGCTCAACGGGGACGTGTTCGAGTTGTGGGGCGAGCCGGGCGGCACCGTGGGGGGTGCCCTCGACGCCCATCCGGCGTTGACTGCGGCGTTGCGGGACTTCAGCCGCGAACCCGGTCGGGAACTGGTCGTGGTGGTGGGTGACCACGACGCCGCGATCGCCTGGGACGGGGTGTCGGCGGCGGTCGTGGCCGACCGACTCGGCGGTCGGTGCGCCCTCTCGGTGGACCTGTGCTTCGACACGCCGGCCGGGCCGCGGGTGGTGCGCTGCGAGCACGGCCACGCGTTCGATCCGGCGAACGCCCTGCGTGATCCACGTAATCCGCTGGACTCGCCGCTGGGTCAGCACATCGTGCAGGAGGTGTTGCCGCACGTCCGGGGTAATCCGATGCTGGCCGACGCCGGGGCACTCACCGACCCGGGCGCGATCGGGCCGCTTGTCGCCTCCCGGCTGGTGTACCGCCGGTTGGGTTCGCGGGTCTGGTGGCTGCTGCTGCCGGCGCTGCTGGCCCTGGCCCTGCGCGCGCCGTTCATGGTGCGGCTGCTGGCGCACTCGGCCGCGCTCGCCCGGGTCGAACGGTGGCTGTTGATCTCCGGGATCACCCTGGTCGCCGACCTGGTCCTGCTGGTGGTCCTGGCGGTGCTGCTGGCCCGTACCGTGTACGCGTCGTTGGCCGGCAGCCGGCTCGGTCCGTGGGGGAGCCGGCTCAACGGTCCTCCGAAGGCCGCCGCCGCCGCGCTGTGCGAGGCGGGCCTGGCCGGATTCATCACCGGTCACACCCACCGGCCCGAGTTGGCGGCGGTGGCGGGTGGCTTCTACGCCAACAGCGGCTGCGCGACGCGGGCGGTGGAGGCGCGGCGGGCCCGCTGGTTCCTGCCGCCGGTGTTCCTGCCGGTGCTGCGCCGCAGCTGGGTGGAGGTCGACGTGGCGCAGCAGGTACGGGCTCGGCTGGTGGTGGGCGAGTCGCCGGCCGGCGAGGCGACGCTGGTGGAGCGGCTCGTCGTCCGGCGCCACCGGTCGCTACCGGATTCGCCCGCGGTGGTGGCCACGGTGCCCGGCCAGGCGGGCTGGCCGGTGCAGCAGGAGGCGCTGGCCCGCCGCGTCAGGTACGAGCGGGTGCGGCGCAGGGCCGCGCTGACGGTCGGCGGCATGGCGCTGCTCAACCTCGCCTCGGCGGTGACGCCGCCGCTGCGGGACCGGTTGGCCGCGCTGCTGGAGTGGCTGCCGGTCGAGGCGCCGCAGGCGGCAGCGGCCGGCGTGGTCTTCGTCAGTGTCGCCCTGCTGCTGGTGGCGTGGGGTCTGCGTCGTGGCCGAAGCCTGGCCTTCGGGGTGGCGTCCGGTCTGCTCGTGGCGTCCGCCGTGCTGCATCTGGTCAAGGGCCTCGACGTGGGGGAGGCGCTGCTCGCCGTCGTGGTGGCCGGCTGGCTGCTCCGGCACCGGGCGGCGTTCCCGACCCATCCCGACCGCGGACAGGTGCGGGCCGCGGTCGCCGTCCTGCTGGCCGGTGGTGCGCTGGTGGTGGCGGTCTCCCTGGGCCTGACGGCGGCCACCGGCGCGCCCGGGACCACCCGGCACGCGGCCCGGGTGGTGGCGGCCCGGATGGTCGGCGCCACCGCCGCGCCGCTGCCGTCGTCGGGCCGACTGGTGGAGCCGGCGCTGACCGCGGTCGGGTGCAGCCTGCTGCTGGGCAGCGGGTGGCTGCTGCTACGGCCGAGGCGGCATCGCCGGCCGGGCGCGGCCCAGCACCGCGCCGACCTGGCCAGGGCGCGGGCCGTCGTGCGGCGGTACGGCGGGGACACCCTGGGGTACTTCGCGCTGCGATCGGACAAGACCTGGTTCTTCACCGGTGACTGTGTGGTGGCCTACCAGGTGCGCGACGGGGTGTGTCTGGTCTCACCGGACCCGATCGGGCCGCCCGAGCAGTGGGCGGACGCGTGGGCGCAGTTCCTGGCCTTCGCCGACCGGCACGGCTGGCCGGTCACCGTGGTCGGCGCGGCCGAGGGTTGGCTGCCGGTCTACCAGGCGGCCGGGCTGCGCCCGGTGTACCTGGGCGACGAGGCGATCGTCGACTGCGGCAGCTTCAGCCTCGACGGGCGCCCGATGAAGGGTCTGCGCAGCGCCTACCGACGGGTGCAACGGGCCGGGTACACCACCCGGTTCTACGATCCGGCGACGTTGCCGCCGGCACTCGCCGACGAGTTGCGCCGGCTGTCGACGCAGAGCCGGCACGGCGCGGTGGAGCGGGGGTTCTCGATGACCCTGTCGCGGCTGTTCGATCCGGCGGACGCCGGGCTGCTGCTGACTGTGGCGTACGGCCCGGACGGGCGCGTCGACGCGTTCTGCCAGTGGACACCGGCGGCGGACATCGCCGGCTGGTCGCTGGACGTGATGCGCAGGCGCAGCGACGTCGAGCTGCCCAACGGCCTCACCGATTTTCTCATCATCGACACCGTCCAGCACCTGCGGGCGCGGGGGCAGTGGGGTCTGGGGTTGAACTTCGCGGTGATGCGCTCGGTGCTGGCGGGGG
>NZ_SMJY01000316.1:0-4112 GCF_004348355.1 Micromonospora sp. KC721
GCCGAGGCCACTGACCCGCCCCCGAGCCGCCGGACAACCGCGCCCTCAGGTCAGAGGCGCCCCCAGTTGCGCACGTTGCGGCATCAGGGGACCTGGACGCCCCGGTTTGCGCAGTATTGCGAACGACGCGATCCCCGACCCGGGCGGGAAAGTAGCAGCGGCAGGAGGGCGTGAGCCGCCGCGCCAGCGGGTAAGCCGCCGAACCGCTGAAGCCGTGAGGGGAAGGCATCGCCATGCTCAGCAAAGAGGATCAGCGCAGATTCGAACAGATCACCCGGCAGCTCCGGGAGAGCGACCCGAAGTTCTTCGCGAGACTCGACCAGCGGGCCCGGACCCGGCGCGGGCGCTGGCTGATGCTGTTGACGATCGCGCTCTGGGCGTCGCTGCCGGCCATGACGGTGCTGGCCGGGCGGCTGGCCGGCGCGATCTGCGCCGTGGTGCTGGTCGGCAACGTCGTGCTGACGTGGCGGTTCCGCCGCCGCTGGCTGTGACCGGCGCTGCCCGGAGGTACTGGACAGGTGGCGGCCACGCCGCCGGGTGCTTGCCCCAGATCCGTCGCCCGCCAATGGTCAGCCGCCGAAGGCGCGTAACGAAGTCAGCCGCCGCCGAAGGCGCGGTACGCCCGGCGCAGTCGCTCCAGCAGACCCGGGCCGCCGATCGCCGGGGCGGGTGCGCCGAGCTGCCGCAGCAGCAGTTCCGGGCCGGTGGCCAGGGTGGGCGGACGCTCCGGCAACGGTACCGGTGGCAGCCAGAACCGGTCCACGGCCTCGGCCAACGGGGCCGCGGGCAGGCCGGCCAGCACCCGGTGGGCACCGGCCGCCGCGTCGTACCCGGCCGGAGCCCGCGCCGTGGTGGCCCGCCCCGCACCGGTCATCTCCGGGGACGCCTGCGGTGTCGACCCGGACGGTGCCGGCGCGACACCCGCGCCGTCCGGTCGCGGCGCTGTCGTGGCAGCGCCCGGACCGTCCGGACCCGACGCTACGGTGACCGCGGCGCGCAGCGTACGCAGCCGATCGAGCAGGGCCGCGCGGCTACGGCCCCGCCAGTGCAGCAGCATGAACGGGTCGGCGTCGAACGCCTCCGCGAGCAGGTAGAAGGTCGCCGCCAGGTGCTTGCACGGCACGGCGGCGTCGGGGCAGCTGCACCGTTGGGTCAGCTCCCCCACCCCGCTCGGAAAGAGCGGGGCCCCGGCGTCGGCGAAGACCTGCTCCAACTCGGCCGGGAGGTCGCCGGCGAGCAGCCGGGCGCTGAAGAACGCCTGCGCGGCCAGTTCCCGCTCGACCCGTTCCCAGCGCGCTGCTGAAAAGACCGGCAGGTCGATGGCGGCCCGGTATGGCGCGGGCCGGGAGCCCTGCACGGTCGCCTCGACCCGGCCGGGTGTCACGTCGAGCCGGAGCACCTGCCCGCGACGCGCGTACGCCCGTCCCCGGGTGAGCCGGGTGCCGAGCGCGAACGACTCCAGCACCTCCAGGAAACGCCGGGACCACCAGGAGACTCCGATCGCGCCCCGGGTGCTGCGGGCCTTCAGTCCACCGTCGACCCGCCGCGGCGGCCTGAAGTCGGCGAACCGGTCGGCCCCGCCCGGGGCTTCGGACCGGCGGGGCGTACCCGACGGGCCGGTCACTCGGCCACCGCCCCGGCCTCCAGGGTGAACAGCTCGCGCAGCTGGGCGGTGGAGAGCTCGGTGATCCACTGCTCGCCGCCGCCCACCACCGATGCGGCCAGGTGACGCTTGTCGGCGATCATCTGGGCCACCTTCTCCTCCACCGTGCCGGCGCTGACGAACTTACGGACCTGCACCCGGCGGCGTTGGCCGATGCGGAACGCCCGGTCGGTGGCCTGGTCCTCCACCGCCGGGTTCCACCAACGGTCCACGTGCACCACGTGGTTGGCGGCGGTGAGGGTGAGTCCGGTGCCGCCGGCCTTCAGCGACAGCACGAAGACCGCCGGCCCGTCCGGGGACTGGAACCGGGTGACCATGGTGTCCCGGTCGGCCTTGCCGACTCCGCCGTGCAGGAAGAGCACCTCCCGGCCGAACCGGGCGGAGAGGTGACCGCGCAGCATCGCGCCGAACTCGGCGTACTGGGTGAACAGCAGTGCCTTCTCCCCCGCGGCCAGCACCTCGTCGAGGATTTCCTCCAGCCGGTCCAGTTTGCCGGAGCGGCCCGGCAGGGCCGACCCGTCGCGCAGCAACTGGGCGGGGTGGTTGCAGACCTGCTTGAGCCGGGTCATGGTGGCCAGCACCAGGCCACGTCGCTCCATGCCGTCGCTGGACTCGATCCGCGCCAGCATGTCGTCGACGATCGCCCGGTACAGCGCGGCCTGTTCGGCGGTGAGGTTGCAGAGCACCTCCATCTCCAGCTTCTCGGGCAGGTCGGAGATGATCGAGGAGTCGGTCTTGAGCCGACGCAGCACGAACGGGCCGGTCATCCGGCGCAGCCGGGCGGCGGTCGCGGCGTCGCCGTGCCGCTCGATGGGCACCGCGTACGACTGTTTGAAGCTGGACGCCGGGCCCAGCAGCCCGGGGTTGGCGAACTGCATGATCGACCAGAGGTCGGCAAGCCGGTTCTCCACCGGCGTGCCGGTGACGGCGATCCGATGCCGCGCGGGCAGCGACCGGACCGCCTCGGCCTGCCGCGTCGAGGCGTTCTTGATCGCCTGTGCCTCGTCGAGGACCACCCGGTGCCAGGCGACCGAGGCGAGCGCGACCGCGTCCCGGGCGGCCACCGAGTACGTGGTGAGGACCAGGTCGGCGGCGTGCACCGCGTCCTCGAACGGCGCGCCCCGGGCCCGGTCGGCGCCGTGGTGCACGTGCACCCGCAGCCCCGGGGTGAACCGGGCGGCTTCCCGCTGCCAGTTGCCGACCAGCGACATCGGGCAGACCAGCAGCGTCGGTCCGGCGTCCGCCGGGTCTGCGGCGAACAGGGCGAGCAGCTGCACCGTCTTGCCCAGACCCATGTCGTCGGCGAGGATCCCGCCCAGGCCGAGGGACTGGAGGAAGGCCATCCAGGCCAGCCCGCGCCGCTGGTACGGCCGCAACGTCCCCTTGAAGGTGGGCGGCGGGTCGAGCGGGGTCAGCCGCCGCTCGACCTCCCCGGCGAGCAGGTCACCCAGCGGCCCGTCGGCGGTGACCTCCAGCACCGGTAGCGCGTCCGGCCGGTCGCCCTCGGCGAGGCCGAGCCGGACCAGGTCGGCGACGGTCAGCTCGCCGGCGGAGCGCAGCAACCGCAGCCCGGCGGCGAGTCGTTTCGGGTCCAGTTCCACCCAGCGTCCGCGCAGCCGCACCAGCGGTGTCTTCAGCGCGGCGAGCGTGGCCAGTTCGTCGACGTCGAGGGTTTCGTCGCCGAGCGCCACCTCCCACCGGTAGTCGACCAGCGCGTCCAGACCGACGCCGCCGGAGGTGGCGGCGACCGTTCCCGGCGCGGTCCTGCCGCGGGCCCGCAGCCGGGCGCCGAGCCGCGCCGACGGGCGTCGCCACCAGGACGGCAGCAGCACCCCGAAACCGGCGGCGTGCAGCACCGGGGCGCCGTCGCGCAGGAACCGGTGCGCGCCCTCGGCGTCCAGTTCCAGCCCTTCGGGTGTGGCGGTGCGCAGTGCGGCGTCCAGTTCGGGCCAGAGCCGGCCGGCCCGGCCCAGCTCGGCCAGCAGGGCCTCCTGCGGGCTGTCCAGCGGCCCGGCCAGCGCGGGTACGGTCTCCGGGGCCCGCCACACCTGCCCGGCGTCGACGTGCAGGCCAGGCTCGTCGGCGGACTGCAGGCCGAACTCGATCCGCCACGGGCCGTCGGCGGCGACCACCGTGGCCGGGTCCGCCGGCACCACCACGAGCGGGTCGGCGATCTCCTCAGGTTCCGGTTCGACCAGGCGGAAGCTGGCCCGTACCGCCCCTCCCACGGCGTCCCGCTGCCAGGCGTCCAGCTCGGCGCGGAGGGCGCGCAGCGCGTCCGGGGCGGCGGTGAACTCCCGGGCCGGGCCGGTCAGCGCGGTCAGCCAGCAGCCGACCACGGTGTCCCGCCGCCCACCCCGGGCCAGGTCGACGTCGGCGAGGGCGGCCCGGGCGGCGGCGTCGGTCAGGGCGTCCAGCGCGTCGGCGACCAGTGCGCCGGGGGCGGGCG
>NZ_SMJY01000317.1:0-4084 GCF_004348355.1 Micromonospora sp. KC721
GAGCAACACCGTGCCGCCCACCCCGACCAACCCCGAGACCCGCCCGCAGCCACCGGCCGCCGGCCTGCCCACCCGCCGGCCGGGCGCCGCCGACCTGGCCCGGGACGCCGCCCGGACCGCCGGGCACCTGCTCACGCCGCCGGCCCCGGTCCGCCTCGACGACGTGGTGCCGGCCCCGCTCTCGGTCGTGGCGGACCCCGGCGCCGACCACACCCTCGCGGCCGACGCCGTCATCCGGGTCACTCCCGAGGCGGGCGCGCGGGACGTCGCCGAACAGCTCGCCGACCTGCTCCGGCCCGCGACCGGCTATCCGCTCCCGGTCACCGACGCGGCACCCGGTGGCGCCGAACTGACCCTGACCGTGGCCGGCGCCGACCTCGGTTCCGGCGCGCCCACGGATTCCGGCGCGGGGGCGGGGCACGGCGACGAGGGCTACCGGCTGGAGATCACCACCACCGGGGCACGGCTCACCGCCGACACCGCCACCGGCCTCTTCCACGGGGTGCAGACGCTGCGGCAACTCCTCCCGGCCACGATCGAGAGCCGCACCCCGGTGGACGAGCGCTGGGTGCTACCCGGTGGCGTGATCGTCGACCGGCCGCGCTTTCCGTACCGGGGGGCGATGCTCGACGTGTCCCGACACTTCTTCGCCGTCGAGGACGTCCTGCGAGTTGTCGACCACCTGGCCCGGTACAAGCTCAACCACCTGCACCTGCACCTCACCGACGACCAGGGCTGGCGGATCGCGATCGACTCCTGGCCCCGGCTGACCACCGTCGGCGGCACGACCCAGGTCGGGGCCGGCCCCGGCGGGTACTACTCGAAGGCCGACTACCGGCGGATCGTCCGGTACGCCGCCCGCCGGCACGTCACGATCGTCCCCGAGGTCGACCTGCCGGGCCACACCAACGCGGCGCTGGTCGCGTACCCCGAGCTGGCTCCGGGCAAGGTCGCGCCCCCGCCCTACACCGGCACCGAGGTCGGCTTCAGCCACGTCGACCCCGACGACGAGCGGACGTACGACTTCGTCGCCGACGTGCTCGGCGAGGTGGCCGCCCTGACCCCAGGCCCGTGGCTGCACATCGGCGGCGACGAGGCGTTCAAGGTCAAGGGGGCGGCGTACACCGGCTTCGTCGAGCGGACCCAGCGAATCGTCGCCCGCACCGGCAGGACGGTCATCGGCTGGCACCAGATCGCCCCGGCCGCCCACCTCGACGGGCGGGTGCTGCAGTGGTGGGGCACCAACGGCGACGACCCCGAGGTCGCCAAGGCGGTACGCCGGGGCGCCCGACTGATCCTCTCCCCCGGCAACCATGCCTACCTGGACATGAAGTACGCCCCGGACACCCCGATCGGCCACGACTGGGCCGGCCTGATCGACGTGCGCCGCGCGTACGAATGGGACCCGGGTGCGCACCTGATCGGGGTACCGGCCGAGGCGGTGCTCGGGGTGGAGGCCCCGCTCTGGACCGAGTCGGTCACCACGCTGGCAGAGGTCGAGTTCATGCTTCTCCCCCGGCTGCCCGCCCTCGCCGAGCTGGCCTGGTCACCCCGGGCCATCCACGACTGGGCCGGGTTCCGCGACCGGCTGGCCGGGCACGGCCGCCGCTGGAGCACCGCCGGCATCGCCTTCCACCGCTCCCCCGAGGTGCCCTGGCCGGCCGAGCGGGCCGACGGTGACCGGCTCGACCGCGAGCCCACGCGCCCCTTGCCCAGCCAGCCAGGCCCGGGTCAGTCCCGGCAGGCCTCGACGACGGCGAGGCTGTCCTCGTAGACGTGGTGGCGGGTGATGAGACCGTCCTCGACGGTCAGGTGCAGGGCGAACCGGGTACGGAACCTCTTGCCGGTACGGCGCACCGTCTGGGACGTCTCGCCGATCACGACGGCGTGCGGCCCGTCGACGAGGATGTTCGTGACCGTGGCCGAGCCCTGCCCGGGCACGGTGGACGCGGCCAGGGTGCGATGGTGGTCGGCGACGTCCGCCCGGGTGGATCTCGGGCGGATCCAGGGCACGTCGGGATGCGTGGCGTCCGGCCAGTCGACCTGCCAGTCGACCCGCTCGGCGTACACCTCGGCGATCCGGTCGGGGTCCTGCCCGGCGACGATGCGGGACAGCAGCTCATCAACGGTGCGACGGGTGGTGGACATGCCGTTCCTCCTCGGTGTCGGTGTCGGTGTCGTGGTGGGGTCGGTCATCGCCGGGCGCGGTCGCGCAGCACCGACGTGGTGTGGTCGTCGGCCGGGTAGAACGACTCGATGGACAACTCGGCCAGGGTGACGTCCAGGGGCGTGCCGAACGTCGCGATGGTGCTGAGGAAGACCAGCTCCCCGCATTCGTGGCGCAGCCGCAGCGGCACCACGATCTCGCCCGGGCCGGGCAGCTCGATCTCCGGTTCCGGGCTGTCGCACGGGTAGGCGCGCAGCTCGGCCTCCAGGGCCGCCAGGTCCGCGTCGCCGGTCAGCTCGACCTGACGGCCCAACCGGCTCAGCAGGTGCCCGCGCCACTCGCCGAGGTTGGCGATGTGCGGTGCGAGCCCGTCCGGGTGCAGGCTGACCCGCAGCACGTTCGCCGGTGCGACCAGCAGCTCCGGCGCGACCAGGTCGGTGAGGAGCGTCAGGCTGGAGTTGGCGTCGATCAGGTTCCAACCCCGGTCGACCACCACCGCCGGATACGGCTCGTGACCGGACAGCACCTGACGTACGGCGGCACGGACCGCCGCCATCTGCGGTGCGCCGAGGGCGTTCTCCGGGTACGCCGGCGCGTAGCCCGCCGCCAGCAACAGCCGGTTGCGTTCGCGTAGCGGCAGGTCGAGTGGCCCGGCCAGACGCAGCACCATCTCCCGGCTCGGCCTGGACCGTCCGGTCTCGACGAAGCTCAGGTGCCGGGTGGAGATCTCCGCGCGGATGGACAGCTCCAGCTGGCTGAGGCGGCGCAGCTCCCGCCACCGGCGCAGTGCCTCCCCGACCGGCGGCGCGGACGTGTGGACGGTGGCGCTCATCGCCGGCCCCGCACTGCGCTCGTCGGGACCGGTCGAAACCTCGAACGGCGTACGCGGCATGTGGTCATCATGATCCCCCCGTCTCGGGTCCTGGTGCGGTGCCCGGCACCACTGTGCCGCGCGGCGGGCCGCCCGTCGATTACCTGCCGGGTAATCGCCGACGGTCCGATTCACGGCCACGGGCCATTACCCGGCAGGTAATCGACACTCCCCGTCGGACGGTGCCAGGGTTCTCGCCGTCACCAACCGACGATGGGAGCACCCGATGAGTACGCACTCCGACCTGGTCGACCGTTACCTCGCCGTGTGGAACGAGCCGGACGCCGCCGCCCGAGCGTCGGCGGTCGCCACCCTCTTCACCCCGGACGCCACCTACACCGACCCGCTGGCGGCGGTACGTGGTCACCAGGAGATCACCGCCGTCGTCACCGGGGTACGGGACACCTTCCCCGGGCACGTCCTGCGCCGGCACGGCATCGTGGACGGGCACCACGACGTGGTCCGGTTCGGCTGGGAGCTGGTGCCCGCAGCGGGTGGCGACTCCGTGGTCGTCGGCTTCGACGTCGCGGTCTGCGACCCGGACGGCCGGCTGCGTGCCGTGCACGGTTTCCTGGACAAGGTGCCCGCAGCGGCCTGATCCGCGTGAAGCCTCCGCCCGGCCGGTGTCCATCGGCCGGGCAAGGCGCGCGTGACGGCCTCCGCGCAGGCTTCTTGATCAACAGGGTGAGCGGGTGGGGTGAACGGCGCGGGGGTGCGGTGTGTCTCGCTGGGGCGAATGTCCGGTCTGACCTGTGCAGTCCCGTGGCCGCGGCCACCCCGGTGGCGGAATCGGCGACAGGGCCGGGGCGTTGTACATGGCACAACCACCGGTGTTCTCCCACCGGCCACAC
Organism: Micromonospora sp. KC721; assembly: GCF_004348355.1. Taxonomy (NCBI): domain Bacteria; kingdom Bacillati; phylum Actinomycetota; class Actinomycetes; order Micromonosporales; family Micromonosporaceae; genus Micromonospora; species Micromonospora sp. KC721. The sequence goes on from NZ_SMJY01000317.1 coordinate 3,890, forward strand.
GGCCGGCCCCGACAGCGTCGGGGCGTGGAATGCGGGCCCCGCCGGGCTGGTTACATCTCCCGGACACCGAGGCCCGGCCCGTGGAATGCGAGCCCCGCCGGATCGGTTACATCCCCCGGACACCCGAGCAGGCACCGCCGCCAGGCGTCCCCCCGGACCCCGCGCAGGCACCGCCGCCGGACCGTCCCCCTGAAC
>NZ_SMJY01000318.1:0-4028 GCF_004348355.1 Micromonospora sp. KC721
GGCGGTGACCGTGCCACGACCGGCCGGCCAGCAGTGCGACGTGACCGTGGAGGTGATCGCCACCGTGCGCACCAACGGGCGGCCCGGCGTGATCGAGTACCGGTGGCAGCGCTCGGACGCCGCACCGGGGGCCGTGCTGACCGAGTGGGTCGGGTGGGGGCAGCAAAGTGCCACCCTTACTCTCCAGTGGACCTTCAGCGGCACCGGCACCGCCCGGGAGACCGCCACCGTCATCCTCGTCACCCCTGCGGCCCCGCAGGCCAGCACCGAGGTCAGCTACGCCTGCCACCCCTCCTGACCGGCGTTTCCCCACCGACGGGTCCGGGTAGGTCGAGGCCGACCGGACCGACGGACGTGTGGAGGGCACGCATGACAGACAACTTCGGCGACGCGGTGGGTGACGCCTTCCGCGCCGTGATGCTCTTCCTGCCCAAGGCGCTCGCCTTCCTGGCGATCCTGGTGCTGGGCTGGCTGGCGGCCAGGGCGGTCCTGAAGATCGTGGACCGGGTCCTCGAACGGGTCCACTTCGATCGGGCGGTCGAACGGGGCGGCATCAAGACCGCCCTGGCCCGCTCCCCGTACGACGCCAGTGACATCGTCGCCAAGCTGGCCTACTACGCGGTCCTGCTGGTGACCCTCCAGCTCGCCTTCGGCATCTGGGGGCCGAATCCGATCTCCGACCTGATCGCCGGGGTCATCGCCTGGCTGCCGCGCGCCTTCGTCGCGATCGTCATCGTGGTGGTCGCCGCGGCCATCGCCCACGCCGTCAAGGACATCATCAGCAGCGCCCTCGGTGGCCTCTCCTACGGCCGGGTGCTCGCCAACATCGCCTCGGTGTTCCTCATCGGCCTGGGTGTCATCGCCGCGCTCAACCAGATCGGCGTCGCCACCGCGGTGACCACTCCGGTGCTGGTCGCCGTGCTCGCCACGGCCGGTGGCATCCTCGTCGTCGGCGTCGGTGGCGGGTTGGTCCGCCCGATGCAGAGCCGCTGGGAGGCCTGGCTGAGCCGGGCCGAGCGGGAGTCCCGGCTGATCGCCACGCACGCCCGGGCGTACCAGGCCGGGCGGCGTGACCTGCGCGACCACCTGACCCCGGCCGTCGACCCGGACGCCACGCAGGTCGTGCCCCCGGTCGCCGACGTCGACGCGACGCAGGTGGTGGCCGGCAGCGGGGACGCGGACGCGACGCAGGTCGTGCCCCGGGTCGCCGACGTCGACGCGACGCAGGTGGTGACCGGTGTCGGCGGCCCGGACGCGACGCGCGCGGCGAACCCGGTCGTCGCGCCGCGGCAGGGCACGCACGACGAAGCCAGCGCGGACAGCGACGCCACCATGGTCATCCCGCCGGCCGGCGGTGAGGCGTCCCGCCGCTGACCGGACAGGCCGCGATCGCGGGGCGGGATCGTCCGGGATCCCGCCCCGCCGCGTGCTTCCCGGGGACACTGCCACCGGTGTCCGGGGTAGCATCCGGACATGACCTGGCGATGGTGATCGGTCCCTGAGGGCCACGGCCGCGGGCCGCCGGGGCGACGCGCACGTGACGCGTCCGACCGGCTCCGTGGAAAGGCCCTCATGACCATCAGCCCCGAGCAGCGGGTCCGCCGAATGGCGGGCACGCTCTACACGTACGCCTTCTTCAGCGACTTCATTTTGCTCTACCCGCTGTACGCCCTGCTGTTCAGCGACACCGGCCTGTCGGTCGGGCAGATCTCCTCACTGTTCGTCATCTGGTCGGTGACCGGGATCCTGCTGGAGGTGCCTTCCGGGGCGCTGGCGGACGCCGTCTCCCGCCGTCTGCTGGTCGTCCTCGCGCCACTGTTCGCCGGCGCCGGGTTCGCCCTCTGGTTGCTGGCCCCGTCGTACCCGGCGTTCGCTCTGGGCTTCGTCTGCTGGGGAGTCGGCGGCGCGCTCGGATCCGGTGCCCTCGAGGCGCTGGTCTTCACCGAACTCGACCACCTCGGCGCGGCCGGCCGGTACGCCCGCACCATGGGTCGGGCGAAGACCGCCGGTGTGCTCGGGGTGCTCGCCTCGATCGTCCTGGCTGGCCCGGTGCTCGCCGCCGGCGGTTACCCGGCCGTCGGTGCGGCCAGCGTGCTGGCCACCGTGCTGGCTGCCGCCGTGGCTGCCACGCTGCCCGAGCACCGCCGGGCCGGGCCGGGCACGGCGGGGGAGGAGGACGCCGACCTGGGCTGGCTGGGGAGCCTTCGCGCCGGCCTCGCCGAGGCCCGCGCGGACCGGCGGGTACGCGCCGCGCTGCTGCTCGTACCGGCGGTGACCGCCGTCTGGGGCGCCCTGGAGGAGTACACCCCGCTGCTGGCCCGGGACACCGGCGTCGCGGAGCCGACCGTGCCGCTGCTGCTCCTGATCGGCTGGGCCGGAGTGACCCTCGGTGGGCTGCTCGCGGCGCCGGCCGAGCGGCTGAGCACCCGCGGCTACGCGGGGCTGCTGGCGTTCGCCGCGGCGGCGCTCGCCGCCGGGGCCGGACTCCGGCACCCGGCGGGATTCGCGCTGCTCGGCGTCGCGTTCTGCGCGTTCCAGGTGGCCACCGTCCTGGCCGACGCGCGGCTGCAGGCGCGGATCGCCGGTCCGAGCCGGGCCACGGTGACCTCGGTCGCCGGGATGGCCACCGACCTCACCGTCATCGCCGTCTACGGCGGGTACGCCCTGGTCGCCGGGATCACCGACAACGCCGTCGCCTTCATGGTCGCGGCCGTGCCGTACGCCCTGGTGGCGGCCGGGCTGGGTCTGCGCCGTCCGGGCCGGAGGTGACCCGGCGGCGCGCGGTCACTCGGGCAGGGCGTCGAGGTACACCCAGCGGCCCTCGGAGCGTACGAACCGGCTGCGTTCGTCGACCGTGCCGGGCCGTCCGGCCTGCCGGTAGTGGGCGCGGAACTCGACGGTTCCGGTGCTGTCGAAGAGGCCGCCCCGTTCGGTGTCCACGATCTCCAGCCGGGTCCACCGCTGTGCCGGGTCAAGGCGCAGCCGAGCCGGCCGGGTCGAGGGGTGCCAGCTGCGTAGCAGGTAGTCGACGTCGCCGACGGCGAAGGCGCTGTACCGGGAACGCATCAACGCCTCGGCGGTGCCGGCCGTTCCCTGGCCCCGGTGTACCGGGCCGCAACAGTCGGCGTACGGCAGACCGCAGCCGCAGGGGCAGGGGCGGTCCGGGTCGTCGTCGCTCACCCCTCGCCGGGGTCCACGTCTGGCCACGGCCCCATCCTGCCCGTGTCGACCGGCACCCACGCGGCCGGGTACGCCGAAGGGCCGACCCCGGATGGGGTCGGCCCTGTCGGTCGGTGCGGTCAGGAGGTGGAGTAGCCGCGGGTGGCGATCCAGTCGGCGAGGTTGTCCACGCTGATGTCGTAGGTGGCGGTGTCGGGGTTGGCCGAGTCGGCGATGGTCACGATCTTTCCACCGTCGCGGTAGCCGGTGACGGCGATGTAGTGCCCGCCCTCGAAGGAGTGCACGCCGCCGTCGGTGTCGGTGGCGGTGCCGGCGATGTTGGCGACGAGGGCGCGGCCGTCGTCGACGGTGCGCACGATGTCGGCGCGCAGGGTGTCGGTCTGCTTGTCGTCGGCCTTCGGCGTGCTGATCTCGACGCTGTGGTACACGTTCCTGCCGGTTTCCTTGTTCAGGACGGGGGTGATGTCGTTGATGCTGTTGGTGCCGTTCTCGGTGGTGCCCATCCGCTTGGCCATGGCGTCGACGTCGATGGTCTTGCCCTGGACGGAGAGGGCGTTGCGGGCGGCGGCGGGGCCGCAGTAGTAGAAGTTGGGCTGGGCCTCGTAGTCGACCTTCAGCTCACGCTCGCCGTGGCCCTTGCGGTCGGTGCTGACCTGGGTGGCTGCCTTCTCGGCCGGGGTGGCCTGGGCGGCGATGGCGGGGCCGGCGATGCCGCCGGCGGTGGCGGCGATGGTGGCGACGGTCAGAGCGCTGTTGCGGATCAGATCGGTACGCATGGGGGATCGACCTTTCGTTCGGGGGATGCGGCGGCCGCGGGGGAGCGGCTGCCGTGGAGAGAAGATGGTGTG
>NZ_SMJY01000319.1:0-3982 GCF_004348355.1 Micromonospora sp. KC721
GCCCAACCGGTCAGCCAGTCGGCGTCGTCGTCCCACCGGACCCGGGCGGCGAGTCCGGCGAGCTGGTCGTCCCACCACGACGGCACGTGGCCGACCTGGGTGCGCCGCTGGGCGGCCAGCCCGTCGACCAGCAACCGCGCCGGGCGCGGACCGAGCCGCCGGGTGACGATCCGGGCCACGTCGACCGGCTGCCATCCGCGCGGCCAGAGCCGGGCCAGCGCGGCCACCAGGCGGTTGAGCAGCGCGACATCGACCGCCGCCGCGCCGTCCGTGGTGCCGGTGCCGACCACCAGCCGGTCCAGCTTCCGCTCCGCGTCGCGTACGTCGGCGCCGCGCAGCGCCGCGACCGCATCGGCGATGAGAGTGTCGGCGTCGGGCACGGTGGTCCCTTCTCTGCTCAGGTGAGGGCCGATGCTGTCCGGATCGCCGGAAGTGTCGGCCCGACAACCGTACCGGGCAGGAATTCCCCGCCTGCTTGACTCATCCGGTTGGGCTTTCTCCGCGTACTTCCTGCCGGAGCGGACCGACGGGGGACGGAGGCCGAGGGTGGGCAGCCTGATGGTGAGCGGCACGGTTGAGGCGACCAACCGGCGTCGCCGCGGGCGACGCCGCTCGCGCGGAGACCGGACCGGCCTGGTGGCGGTGCTGCTGGTGTTGGCGGTCGGCGCGGGTGGCGGCGCGGTGGCCGCACAGCGGGCCGGGGTGGACCTCGGCGACGTGATCGGCGACATCCGGCGCGGGCCGGCCGGGCCAGCCCCGGTGGTGGCCGCCGTCCCGGTCCCCGCCGGGTCACCCTCGGTCGCGCCCCCGCCGTCGACCGCGGCGCCGGCCACGCCGCGCACGCTGCGCTACCCCGACCGGGGTACGGGCCGCTTCCGCACCGCCACCGCCACCGGCCGGGTGGCCGGGCGCGGTGGTGAGCTGATGCGCTACCGGGTGGCGGTGGAGGACGGCATCGACGAGGTGGACGTGGAGCGGTTCGGTCGGGACGTCGCCGCGCTGCTCGCCGACCCGAGGGGCTGGACGGGCGACGGCCGGTGGCGGTTGCAGCGGGTCGGCCCGGACAGCCCAGCCGACTTCACCGTGCTGCTCACCACCCCGGTCACCCGTAGCCAGCTCTGCGGCGACCTGAACGACCGCTACACCTCCTGTCGCAACGGCGACCGGGTGGTGATCAACGTGGCCCGCTGGGCGCGCGGCGTACCCCACTTCGCCAGCGACCTGGCCACCTACCGGGCCTACCTGCTCAACCACGAGGTCGGTCACCGGTTGGGTGAGGGCCACCAGCTCTGCCCCCGGCGGGGCGGTCCGGCGCCGGTCATGCAGCAGCAGACGTTGGGCCTGCACGGCTGCACCCCGAACCCCTGGCCGCAGGTGAACGGCGAGCGGTACGCCGGCCCGTCCGGCGACTACGACGACCCGATCCCCACCGAGGACTGACCGCGCCGCCGGTGGTTCAGTGCCGGGAGAACGACGCCCAGATGTTCTTGGTGTCCGGGGTGGCGTACCAACCGACGTCCAGGGCGAGCGCCTGGGCGATCTGAAGGCCACGGCCGCCGGCCCCCAGCGGGAGGGTGTCGGACAGCTCCGGGATGGTGCTCAGATCGTGGTCGGCGACCTCCAGGACGAACCGGTCGCCGGCGAGTAGCAGCCGGACGGTCGTCGGTGGCCTGCCGTGCCGTAGGGCGTTGGTGGCCAGCTCGCTGGCGACCAGGGCGACCAGCTCGGGGACCTCGTCCAACCGCTCACCGGCGAGCAGTTCCTCACCGGTGAGCGCCTCGTGCAGGGACGCCCGCAGGCCGCGTAGGTCGGCCGGGCGGACCAGCTCCCACTGCCGCAGCTCGGTGGCCCGCGGTGGTGGAGGAGAGGTGCGCAGCTGTCCCATGAGCTCGATTTACCCTGCATATCCAGCATTTATGCCGTGCACCGGCAGATGACGGATCGGCTTCGCCCGGTCAGCGGTGCGGTCGGACCCCGGCAGTCGCAGGGCGTTGCAGACATCGACCACGCCCAGCACGTTCCAGGCCAGCGTGGCGGCGACCTGCCGGATGTGCGGGTCGCCGACCACGTTGGGTGACGAAGTATCGCCGCCCGGTTCCGGTGGCGTCGCACGGTCGGCGTACGGTCCGAAGCCGTGGCCGTTGTCCGTTCGTTGTTGCTGTTCGCGCTCGCCGCGCTCGCCGAGATCGGCGGCGCCTGGTTGGTCTGGCAGGGCTGGCGGGAGCACCGCGGCCTGTGGTGGATCGCCGCCGGAATGATCGCCCTCGGCGCCTACGGTTTCGTCGCCACCTTCCAGCCCGACCCGAACTTCGGCCGGGTGCTCGCCGCGTACGGCGGGGTGTTCGTCGCTGGTTCGCTGGCCTGGGGTGTGCTGGTGGACGGGTTCCGCCCCGACCGGTGGGATCTCATCGGCGCGGCGATCTGCCTGATCGGCGTCGCGGTCATCATGTACGCCCCCCGCACCGCCTGAGATCGGGGGTCGGTCGACGGTCGCCCGTCGTCGGGTCAGCGCGGGCGCAGCGGCTGCGACAGGCAGTAGACGTCGCCGGAGTTGGCCGCGTGCGGCAGGGCGCACAGGTCGTCGGCGACGTCCGCCGCCGACGACCAGGCCGGTCGGGCCATCGACATCTCGTCGCCGAGGGCGAAGGTGAAGTCGCGGAATCCGAGGGCGGTCGCCCGATCGAGGCACCGGATCGCGGCCTGGCGTTCGATGGTGGTGAACTCGAAGGAGAGCGCGGGCACCGGACGGGTCAGCCCGGCCAGCACCTCGCTCTCGAAGCCCTCGACGTCGATTTTGACGAAGGTGGGCACGCCGTACGCGTCGATGAGTGCGTCGAGCGTGGTCGCGGCGACGGTGATCTCGGTGTCCCAGGTCTGGCCCTCCCAACCGGCGGCACCGTCGGCCGCCCGCAGGAAATCGGCGGAGGCGGTGGAGACCGTGGGGTTGGCGGAGTTGACGTGCAGTCGGACCTGCCCGGACTGTCCGCCGCAGGCCGCCTCGACCAGCGTGACCTGGTCGTCGTCGCCGTGGATGGCCCGCAGGGCGCGCATGCAGAGCGGTTGCGGCTCCACGGCCACCACGCGGGCCCCGAGCCGGCGGAAACTGCCGAGGCGGTCGCCGACGTGCGCGCCGATGTCGACGACGAGATCCCCGGGACGGACGAAGGGGGCGTAGAACGCGTCCATCGCCGCGTCCCGCGCCGGGTCGCCGTAGTAGCTGTCCAGCGAACGGTGCAGTGCGGACATCGTCGGGTCGGCCCGGAGGGCCTCGATCACACCGGCATGAGCAGCCACGGTCCGATCCTAGTCGGGGGTGCCGGGGCGGGACGGCGTCCGTCACCCATGGTGATCACGGCCTGAGTCGGCGGTATTCCTCATATAGGTTTCCACCGATTGACAATGTTTGGATTCCAAACTTAACCTCGGGTTGACCTGGACGTCTCACCCGTATCGGGAGACACCCAGGCGGTCCAACCCCACACCGCCACCCCCATCCCCCGAGGAGCACCATGACCCGACTACGAGGCACCCTACGGAGAACACGATGGCGGCTGGGCCTGGCCGCGACCGGAGCCGCCCTGCTGGCGGCGGGCCTGGGCCTGACGGTCGCCGGCTCCGCGCAGGCCGCCGCGGGCTGCAAGGTGACCTACGCGACCTCCTCCCAGTGGCCGGGCGGGTTCGGTGCGAACGTCACCATCAACAACCTCGGCGACCCGGTCAACGGCTGGAACCTGGTCTGGACGTTCCCCTCCGGCCAGCGGGTGACCCAAGTCTGGAACGCCACCGTCACCTCCTCAGGTGACCAGGTGACCGCCCGCAACGTCAGCTACAACGCCCGCATCCCCACCAACGGGTCGGTGTCGTTCGGCTTCAACGGCTCGTGGTCCGGTGCCAACACCGCGCCCACCACCTTCGCCCTCAACGGGGTCACCTGCACCGGCTCCGTCGGAGAAACCCCGCCGCCGACCACGCCGCCACCCAC
>NZ_SMJY01000031.1:0-40545 GCF_004348355.1 Micromonospora sp. KC721
GCCCGGCGGTGGGGCGGCGCGGCGGGCGCGGTAGGCGCGGGCTTGGCATGAGCGTGAGCAGTAGCGGCGGGGCCGGCCGCGCTCGGACTGGTCGACCTCCGTGCGGCATTGGGTGCAGCGGGCCACGGCTCCTACCCTTTTCGTCACACCGAAGATGTGTGACGAAATCCTAGAACAGTCCGCTGGGGAAAGCTAACTTCGGTTTCGGCGATACGACGTACACCGAGGAGGGTGGCATGAGCGGGATGATTGTGCGTAGGGCCGTGGAAGGTGACCTGGAGGCCTTGGTGTTGGCCTACACCGCCGCGACCGCCGACGAGGCGAGCCGGGCCTGGATCACAATGGCCGGGCCGGTGCCGGAGGAGACGCAGCTGGCGTTTCTCACCGAGAGCGTGCGTCGGCACCTCACCAATGACGAGGTGTTGGTCGCCGACCGCGACGGGCGCATCGAAGGCTTCTCGGTGTGGAGGTGGATCGATTCGCGCGAACGCCTCCACGCCGAGGCTGAGGAGCTTGCGGCGATGGCAGAGGCCACCGGGCTGGCAGTGCTGGGGCGTGCCGAGACGGCGAGGCGAGCGACGATCGCGGCCCAGCCAGGCCGGTTCCCGTACCTGTACCTGTACCTGATCGCCGTGATGCCCCAGTCACGCGGATCCGGGACGGGTGGGGCGATGCTGCGCCAGGGGCTGAGGGAGGCCGACACCGCCGGGCTCGCGACGTATCTGGAGGCGAGCACGGAGGACTCGGCGCGACTGTACAAGCGCTGTGGCTTCGAGGAGTTCGGGACGCGTCTCCAGTTGCCCGACGATGGCCCCGAGCTTATCCCGATGTACCGGGTGCCGGTCCGCTCCTGAGGGACGACCCCACGTCACCTCGCCAGGCTTGCCGTCCAGGGGCGGAGGCATTCGGCGCAGACGGTACGCGTCATCGATGCGTCGTCGTCACCTGATTCGGAAGACGGGGCCGCGGGGGGTGTCCCTATGGTTTTGGTCAAGCCCCGGAGGGTGCCGACGTTAACCGGTGGGTGAGGTCGTCGAGGCAGGTGGAGGTCGGCGGCGGTGGTGGACATTTCGTAGTGGGTGCTGGTGACGGTGCCGGTGGAGATGTGGGCGAGGCCGAGTTCGGCTTCGCCGCTGGTCCAGACGGTCAGTTGGGCCTCGTGGTCGGTGGTGGTGCAGACGATCCAGGCCGCTGACTTGTCGCGGGTGGATCCGCGATGCAGTTCCCATCGCACGCCTGCGTTGTTCCATTCGCGGGCGTGGGCGGTGACGGCATCGGCGAAGTCGTCGAGGTTCAGGTCCATCACGCCGCTGATGCTAGAGCCGACAGCGGCCGGGGCTGGTAAGGGATCTTGTCGCGGAGCATGGCGAACAGGACGTCGCAGCGGCGGCGGGCCAGGCAGATCAGGGCGGCATTGTGGCGTTTGCCTTCGGCGCGTTTGCGGTCGTAGTAGGCGCGGCTGACAGGGTCGGCCAGGGCGGCGAACGCGGCCAGGAAGAACGCTCGTTTGAGCTGCTTGTTGCCGCCGCGTGGCGGATGTTCGCCGCGGATGCTGCTGCCGCAGCGGCGGGTGACCGGGGCCAGGCCGGCGTAGGCGGCGAGGTGGCCGGGGGTGGCGAACGAGCTGCCGTCGCCGACCTCGAGCAGGATCCGGGCTGCGGTCCTGACGCCGATGCCGGGCATCGAGGTCAGGACCTCGGCAAGAGGGTGCGCATCAAGCATCCCCTCCACCTCGGCGGCAACCCGGTCACGCTGCTGGAGCACGTCACGCAGACTGTCGGCCAGCCTCGGCAGGATCGTCTCGGCCGCAGCGGTGCCGGGAACCGTGACGGTCTGCTCGTCCAGGGCGGCCAGCACCTGCTCGATGAGGCGTTCGCCCATGCGTGGGGCGTTCTTGCCCGCGATCGCGACCAGTTTGCGGCGTCCGGCCTTGCGCAGGCCGGCCGGTCCGCCGCAGCGCGACAGCAGCTCCAGCACGGCCTTGTGCTGCACCTTCGGGCCGAGCACACGTTCCAGAGCGGGATGGATCTGAGTGAGCAGCCCTCGGATGCGGTTCGCCAGGCGGGTGGCCTCGCCGGCCAGGTCGTCGTCGAAGCCGACCAGGACCTCAAGCTCTGCCAGGGCGTCGTCGCCAACGTTCGACGCGGCGCAGCGTGTGCGGCAGGCTGCGGGCGGCATCAGCGATGACGTAGGCATCGCGGGCGTCGGTCTTCGCGGCGCCCGGGTGCAGGTCGGCGATGCGGCGCATCGCCAACCCAGGCAGGTAGGCCACCTGGTGGCCAGCAGGCACGAGCGACCGCGACCGGCAGCGCCCCGATCGAAGCGGGCTGGTCAACCACGACCAGGACCCGCCCGTACCGGGCAAGCTTGTCGAACACCAGCCGCAGCTTGGCCTCGGTGTTGACCAGCGCCGCGTCGTGCAGCCGCTTGCCCTCGCGGTTCAGGGCAACGGCGTGGTGCCCGTCCTTACCGACATCCAGACCGAGAAACACCTGGTAACCGCCGTGCACCCCATCGCTCCCCGCGACATCGTCGCCCGGCCCGGTCGCCGATCTGGCGTCGACTGCCGGCAGCCACGTTACGAAGAGACCTACCCCAACACTGCAGGTGGCCGTGTCCCTATCAGCGGTCCGCCGACGCCACCCGACCCGGCGACAACACCCCCGGATCATCCACACGACAGGGGCAGTAAGTCATACCGGGCCGGGCGACCGAGCAGTCCCCGGCTGGGGACGATCAAAAGGTAACGGGCGTCGAGCTGGCCGCATACCTCGCCCAGGTGGGGCCTCGATGGCGGCAGCCCGCGCGTCCGCGGCCTGACGGCGCTCGGTCTGCTCGGCCTGCGCGGCGCGCGCGTTCTCGGCGGCAGCCAGGGCGTGGCCCCGTTCGCGTTCAACTGGCCTCATCTTGTGGTGGCCAAGTGGTCCGCTGCGGACGCTGTCCGGCAGCCATCCTGAGTGGACAACAACGAGAGTTCCGCGCCCCAGCATCCCTGCGCTACAAGGATGGCGCGTTCTCGCCACGGGAGGAAGGCAATGAAGGGCACAGTCACCATAGGTTCCCCACGGCGCGGCGCACTGATGGCGCCTGTCGTCGCGGTCATGGCGGCCACGCTCGGGGCGACCGTCCTCGCGGCCCCCGCCCGCGCCGCGGTCACCTTCAACGTCAACAGCTTCGACGACCGCCGGGACACCGACCTCACTGACAACGTCTGCCGGACCTCAGCCGGAGACTGTTCGCTGCGAGCGGCCATCCAGCAGGCCAACGCGACCGCAGGCGCGGACACCATCCGGCTACCGGAGGGCACCTATCGGCTGGGCTTCGCCGGCGGAGTGCGGCAGTCGGCCGCGACCGTCGACCCCGCGGACAACTCTCGGGACCTGGACATCACCGACAGCGTGACGATCGCGACGAACGGGAGCTACACCGTCATCGACGGTGGTCGGTTCAGTAGCATATTCGAGGTCCACAACTCGTCGACCGTTGTCAACATGCGCAACCTGACGATCACGAACGGCGGCGAGGACGACGAGGGTGGCGGCCTCAGCTGGGGCGGCGGCCTGAGGATCCGAGGCGGATCGGTGTACCTGTATCAGGTGACGGTGCGGGACAACGCCACGACACAGCAGGGCGGCGGCATCGGCAATGCGGGATCGCTGACCCTGGTCGAGAGTACCGTCGACAACAACCGCAGCGCGTCACTCATCGGCGGTGGGGGCGTACGTTCGGTCGGCGGCGGCATCTTCAACTTCACCGGCGGATCGATCAAGATCGATCGCAGTACGATCAGCAACAATTTCTCGCTCCGCGGCGGCGGCATCGGCAATGCTTCCGGCCGGGTGACGATCACCAACAGCACCATCAGCGACAATATCGCGCGCAACAGCGGCGGGGGAATCGCCAACTACGGCGAAGCGGCCACCTTTAACATCGGGTTCTCCACGATCGTCGGTAACCAGGCCAACGTGTCCGGTGTCGACGAGGAGAAGCTCGGCGGTGGCATCTTCAACTCCGGCGGTCAGATCTTCATGGGCGGAACGATTCTGGCGGGGAACACCGACAACCGCGACTCCTACCATGCCTCCTTCACCCCGGACTGCCACAGCCCCGACGCCGGCCGGTTCAGCTCGTACCGCAACAACGTGATAGGGCTCGTCGCGGGATCGTGTGTCGTCCACGACTATTTCTGGGGCGACCGCCTGATCTTCGACCGGGTCGGCCGGGATCCCGCCGCACCGCTCAAACCGCGGGTGGGCGATGTGGCGCACAACGGTGGATCGACCACGACCCGGTTGCCGCTCGGCGGCAGCCCGGCGGTGGATTTCGCCGAGCCGGCAGGGTGGTCCGGCACGGTTTTCGACTGCCCCGGGATCGACCAGCGGGGCGTCTCCCGCCCCCGCGACGGTGACTCCAACGGCACGGCCATCTGCGACTCCGGCTCGGTCGAGATCGGTTGAGTGGCGGAACACCACGCACGCCGGTTCGCCGCAGCCCGTGAGGGCTGCGGCGGACCGCTTCGGCGCGGTCGCGCAGGTCGATCTTCGTGACCCCGCGCTCGCGGTACCAACCGAGCAGCGCCTCCAGGCACGCCCGCGCGTAGCCCCGCCGTCGGTGGCCGGGGTCGGTGGCCACGCTGAACACGTACCCGATCTCGCCGCTCGGATTGTCCGGCCCGCCCAGCCGGCGGTCGATGGAGCCGATGGCGCACGAGGCCAGCGCCCCCGGCCGAGCGGGGTCATCCGCGACGAAGGCCGCGAACGCAGCGTCCGCGTCCGCCAACCGCTCGCGCAGCGTGGCCCGCGCGATCTCCTGCCATCGGTCACGAGGTCCGCCCTGGCAGACCTGCGCCGGGCTGCGCGACCTCGGGCCACTCGCACTCGGCCGCCGCGGAGATGGCGCGGGTGGTGGCGTGGTCGCCGCGGGCCGCGGCGCGGGCGGCCGCGAGGGCGGCCCGGCGGGCGGCACCGCTGCCGGCGCACTCGGCCTGGGCCGCGGCGTCGCGGTCGTTCCACTCGGCTCGTGCGGTGGCCAGCTCGGCGGCCGCCGTGGCGGCCTGGTCGACGACGTCGCGGCGGCGGCGACCATCTCCTGGCGGTGCTGGTCGTAGCGGCGGGCCGGGTGCGGTGGCTCGTGCTCGCCGGTCAGCGCGTCCGGTGCCGAGTTCGTCAACCACCCCGGCCAGGTCGGCCCAGAATGCCGCGTCGGCGGAGCGAACGTCGATGTGGTCGTCGTCCAACCCGAAGACGTACGGCGAAGCGGAGATCGGCTCCGCGAACAGACCATGCTCGTGCGCGAAGGCGACCGCCCTCGGGCAGCCAACGCTGCTGCCGACATAGACGTACTGGTCCCAGCCGACGTGAACGAAGAAGCGCTTATCTGCCCTTGCCGGAGCAGGCCCCATCACCGCGGTGATCTGACATGATCGAAGGGCGTCTCACCTCAGGGATCCGGGTTCACGCGCTTGGCATCCTCGGCTGGCACGCGGCCAGGGGGCCGACCGGCGCTTTCTTCGCAGTCCCCAGGCGTACCGGGGCGACTTGACTGAGCCCGCCTCCCATGTCAGCCGATCCTCGTCCTGCTACGTCATCGGTGACGCAAGCACGCGCCAGAGACCCGATACGGCCAGCAGGGACGCCGCGCCCGCCGCGGCGACGACCAGGCCGGGTGGTGTCACCTCGCCCAGCGCCCCGCCTCCGGCCGCGAACAATCCTTGCAGCGTCATGGTCACGGTCAGCGCCAGTCCAAAGGCCTGGCCTCGGTTCGCCTGCGGCACTGCTTCCAGGAAGCGCCGGGCCAGCCCCAGCTGGTAGGCAACGCCGAACCCGGACCCGGCGAGTAGCAGCGCCGCGGTGATCGGCCCGGGCGAGAACAGGAACCCCAGCAGCGGCGTGCCGAGCAGCAAGGCCAGCGGCCTGGCCAGCCGTTCCCTTGCTGGCGGGGTGACCAGCCGGCCGATCGCGAGGTCGCCGGTGAGCATGCCGAGCGCCACAGCAGTAAACAGCAGCCCGGCCGAGTCCGGCAGGCCGATCTGGACGGCGTACGGGACGAGTACACCCTCGGCGCCGACCACGAGCGCGGGCGGCAGCCACTGGGCCAGCAGCAGCGAACGGATCGTCGGCTGGCGCAGCAGTTCGCGATTGAGGCGCCAGGTCTGGCGTACGCGTATCCTGCGGTCGGGCCGCGACGCGGCTGCTCGTTGAGCCGCAGGCGCAGCAGCGCGGCGGACAACAGGCAGCTCGCCACGGTGATCCAGAGCGCGCCGGAGGGGCCGAGCGCCGCGATCAGCATCCCGCCTGTGGCAAAACCCAGCGCCTGCGTGCCGCCGGCGGCCATGGAGAACAGTGCGCGGCCGAGGACGTACCGGTCGCCGTCGAGCAGTTCAGGCAGCAGCGCGCTGCGCGCTGCGGAGGCGACCGCGCTGGGGATGCCGGTGACGAATACCAGCACTAGCATCGCGGTGGGTGAGAGCAGCCCGGCGGCGAGCACGGCGGCGACCGCGGCGCGAACCAGGTCGTAGCCACCAGCACGGCTCGCGGCGGCCACCGGTCGGCGTACGCCAGCAGCAGCGTGCCGCCGAGGGCGTAGGGCAGGAAGCCGGCGACATAGGCCATCGCGGCCAGCAGCGGTGAGCCGGTGGCCGAGTAGACGGTCACTGAGAGCGCGAGCATCTTTACCGTCTCGCCACCGAGGAAGAGGGTGTAGCGGCGGCAGCATCTGAGCGAGCTCGGTACGCAGCGCGTCGGCCTCGGCGGGAACGTCCTCGGTGGTCCTCGGCGGGATGACCAGCTCGCCGTCGTCGGTGAGCCGTACCTCGCCCGGGTTGCCTTTGGCCAGCTGCGTCTCCAGATCCGTCAGCGCGGTATGCAGCTAAACCCCTCGATTCCCTCGACGCCGGCGCACGTTTCCCTGCACGAAAGGGCCCAGCTCGCATGCAGCTGAGCGACACCCGGCAGCCCTCAAGGACGATATAGGAGGAAAATCCTCTATGCCGGGTTCCTGCTATGCGCGGTTCGCGGGGATCTGCCACTCGATCTGACGCTGGTCGGTGTCCTCGCGGTGCGGCTCGCCTTCTGGTCCGGGTGCCATCCGCCGGGCGCCGGTGAGCGAGTCCTGCTCGCGCTGCTGCTGGCTGCTGTGGCGGGACCGGTCCTTGGGATGCTGCGGCTGTTCGACCGCAGGCGTCGGTGCTGCTGCTGAAGGCGAGCAGACTGCTGCTGGCGGTGTCGCTGATGGTGGTGGCACTGCGGTGCCAGCTTCGCGCCTACCGTGCGGTGATCCGTCCGGTGGTGGTACTGCTCGCAGTGGTGGCGAATCGGAGGGCGGTGATCAGCGCCGGGGGAGTGATCCGGCCGTCGCGGTGTCGGCGGCTGTGGACGTGCACAGCACCCGCTGGGATATCTGGGCGAGCGCGTCGTCACGGCTGTCGGCAATTGGGAAGGTCCCGTCCAGGCGCATGGTGTGCAGGACGGTGCGGATGAACCGCGACGGTGCGGCGAGGCACAGCGTGACCCCCCGCTCGCGGGCGTCGCGGTGGGCGCGCACGAGCAGGCCGAGGCCGCTGGAATCGATGAGGTGTGCGCGGCTCAGGTCGACCACGATGTGTCCGCCCATCTCGGCCGCGTGACGCAGCGCGGTGCGCAGCGTGTCGCCGGTGTCGAGGTCGATGTCACCGACGACGGTGACGACGGTTGCGTCGTCGAGGTGGTCGATGCCGAGGATCCCGCCGGTCCCGTGGCTGTCGCACGACGCTTGATCGCGAGAGGAGGGGGGCAGCATGCTGCAGCTCGGGCAGCGGTGGGGGCCGGTGGCGAATGGGGAGCCGCTCCAGCCGTGTTCCGACACGAGGGTCCAGACGACCTCGGCGTCGGGAAGCACGCACGCGGTGGCCGTGACCGTGTCGCCGCAGGTGTCGCAGATCAGTGTCATCAGGTGGTCGTCCGGGACGACGGTCATTGTGCTGGTCCTTCCTGTGTCCGGTGTCTGGCCGGCCATGGTGTCCGTCAGCGGCGGGTGGTTACGGACGCTCGCCCGTGAGCGATTGGTGCTGGCCGAGCTGATCGGGGTTCGTCTCCTGTCAGCGGGACGCCTGACGGTGGCGGCGGAGGTTCGGTGACGATCGGTAGAACCTGGTCCAGGTGGGCGATGTGCAGGATGCGCCGGATGCGGGGGTTCGGGTCGCGCACGAAGAGGACCCCGTCGGTACGGGCCAGCCGTCGGTGCACGTCGAGCAGCAGGCCGATGGCGGCGGCGTCGATGTGCCGGCATCCCGACAGGTCGACCACGACCTGCTCGGGCTGCAGGGCCAGGAGCCGGTCGAACACGGCTCCGGCCTCCGGCAGACAGGCCAGGTCGAGCTGGGTGATGCACACCTCGACCCGCGGCAGCGCGCACGGCGTCTGTTTCAGTGGCCCTGTCACGGTCGTACCCCTTTCCTCTCGACCAGGTCGCCCCGCCACCGTGCCGGGCGGGCTTGGCGGTCACCGCGCGGATCTGTGACAGTTGAGTGACAAATCCGCACGGCGGTGGACACGATTGGCGATGGGATCGGTGGCCTGTGGATGATGCCGGGTATGACGGCCGTACTGGTGATCGAGGACGACGACCGGATCCGTCTGGCGCTGTTACTCGCGCTCGAGGATGAGGGCTACGACGCTCTGGGCGCGGCCACTGCGGAGGAGGGTCTGCGGGTCCAGCGCCGCGACCGGGCCGACTACATACTGGTTGACCTGATGCTGCCCGGCCTCGACGGCTTCGAGTGCATCCGGCAGATCCGCCGTGACGACGATGTGCCGATCGTGGTCGTCAGCGCCCGCGACGACACCCACGACATCGTCGCCGCCCTCGAAGCCGGCGCCGACGACTACCTCGTCAAACCGGTGGCGATCAAGGAACTGACCGCTCGGTTGCGCGCCCTGCGCCGCCGCGGTCGGATCGGCGTCGTGGGACCGGCGCCGGATCCGGTGCGCGTGCTGGCCTTCGGGGAGTTGGAGATCAGCCCCGACGCGGGAGAGGTACGGCGTGCCGGCCAGCCCGTCGCGGTGACCCGCACCGAATTCCGGTTGCTCTGCGAGCTGGCCGAACACGTGGGCCGGGTGCTGTCGCGCCAGCAGCTGCTGCAACGGGTCTGGGGGTACGACAGCGGGGACGAGCGGCTGGTCGACGTGCACGTCGGCCGGTTGCGGCAGAAGATCGAGCCGGACCCGGCAACCCCCCGACACCTGGTCACCCTGCGGGGTCTGGGCTACAAACTACAGCGATGAGACGCCTCGGACTGCGCACCCGGGTCACCACCGCGTTCGCCGTCGGCGCGCTCCTGCTCGCCGCCTCGATGGCCCTGGTCTCCTACGAGCTGACCCGCCGCTCACTGATCGCCGAGCGGGAACGTACCGCCCTGCGCGCCGCCTACTTCGACGCTGCCGTCGTGCGTGCCGGGCTCGACACTGACACCCCCGACGTCGTGCAGGTGCTCCGGTCGCTGGACACCGGCGGTGTGCGCCGCCCGGTGCTGCACCTCAACGGCGAGTGGTACGCCCGCACCGCCGATCCCGGCACCACCACCGCCATCCCCGCCGACCTGCTGCGCGTCGTCGCCGCCGGGGAGCCGGCGGTGCAGCGTGTACGCCTCGATGGTCAGACCGCTCTGGTGGTCGGCGTACCGCTGTCCGTGACGGCGACGTACTTCGAGGTCAACTCTTTGCGGGAGCTGGAGCAGACGTTGCAGGTGCTGGCGCTCGCGCTGACCATCGTCGCGATCATCGTCGCCGGATCCGGCGCGGCGCTCGGCTGGTACGCCACCCGGCACGGGCTGCGCCCGCTGACGGCGGTTGCCGACGCGGCACAGAAGATCGCCTCCGGTGACTTCACCGCCCGGCTCGACCCGGCCACCGATCCGGACCTGACCCGGCTGTCCTCCTCGTTCAACCAGATGGTCGACCGGCTCGCCCACCGCATCGAGCGCGACCGCCGCTTCGCCGCCGACGTCAGTCACGAACTCCGCTCGCCACTGCAGACCCTCGCCGCAGCGGCCAGCGTCCTGGCCCGGCGCCGGGAGCAACAGGACGAGCGGACCGCCATCGCCGCTGGGCTCGTCGCCGACGAGATCGACCGCTTTCAGCGGCTCGTCAACGACCTGATCGACCTGGCCCGCAGCGACCAGCCCGCCGATAGGACCGCGGTGGACGTGGTCGCGCTGGCCCGGGACGCCTGCCGCACCCTCGACCTGTCCGCCTCGCTCGTCCACCTCGCCCCGGGCATGCCAGCGATCTGGCAGGTCGAGCGGCGACGTGTCGCGCAGATCCTGGCGAATGTTCTGCACAACGCCGTGACCTACGGAGGCGGTCCGACGGCTCTTCGGCTAGGCCGCGACGGTGACACCGGAATCATCGAGGTCGACGACGACGGACCGGGCGTGCCCGTCGAGGACCGCGAGGTGATCTTCGACCGTTTCGTCCGCGGGCGAGCCGCCCATACCCGCGGTGGCGGTGACGGCACCGGGCTCGGCCTTGCGCTGGTTGCCCAGCACGCCGCCGCGCACGACGGGCACGCCAGTGTCACCGACCGCCCGGGGGGAGGGGCTCGATTCCGGGTCACCTTGCCGGAGTCCCTGCCATGAACCACCGCCGTCTCGTCCCGCTGGTGCTTGCCGTATTGCTGGCCGGCTGCGGCATCCCCACCGATGCCGCACCCCGAACGGTGCAGCCACCGCCGGGGCCGTTCCAGAATCCTGCTCCCGCCGACACCCCGGCGGTCGCCGGCCCTGCGGTCGAGACCCTCTGCCTGGTCCGCGACGATCGCATCGTCCCGGTGATCCGGCGCGTCAACCGTCCACCGACCGTCGACGACCAACTCCGGGACCTGCTTGCCGGCCCGATCTGGACCGAACGCGACAGCGGTCTGACCAGCGCGCTGGCCGGAGCGGTCACCACCGCCAGTGCGACCGTGCACAGCCGGCAGGCCCAGGTCGCGGTCGAGGCACCCGACGACGACACCGGCCGCAGCGACGAGGTCCTCGCCTTCGGGCAGATCGTCTGCACCCTCACCAGCCGCGACGACATCACCACCGTGGCATTCCTCCGCGACGGCAAACCACTCGGCGTACCCCGCGCCGACGGCTCCCTGACCGAACAACCGCTCGCCCGTGCCGACTACGCCTCACTGATCGCCTTACGCTGACACTGACCGTTGGTTCAGGGGGAGGGCGGCCGGGGTGTCTGGGGCTGTCGGCGGTCCCCTGTCTCATGTCCGGGCCGTTGGTTTCCGACAACCCGCAGTGCCCGACCGTCGGTTGCCGATGACCGAACCCAGGTTCCGGCCGGCGCGTCAGGGCCGTAGGGCTCGTAGGTTGTGGCGCTGATTGCACCGTAGGCGAGGTGGGGTATCAGGTCCGACAGCCAGTCGGCGGCGTTCCAGCTGCGGCGGGTCCTACCCGGTCGAATGGGTGGATGAGTGACGACGAGTTTCTTCAGGCGATGCACGGGCATCTGGACCTGGTCTACAACCTGGCCCGGCGGCTGACCCGGTCGCGGCCCGCAGGCCGAGGACCTGGTGCAGGAGACGTACCTGCGCGCGTTACGGGGCTGGCGACGACGCCCGCCGGACGACGTGCGAGCCTGGCTCGCGACGATCTGTCTGAACGCCGCCCGAGCCGGGTGGCGGTACGAGTCCGTCCGGCCGGTCGAGATCCTCGACGCCGATGCCGGGACGACGCTGACATCCGGCAGCGACACTGCGGGTGAGGCGATAAACGGACTTGTCCGCGAGCGCGTTGTGGCAACTGCCCGCCGCGCAAGGGACGCTGATGGACCTGTGCGGGTTTACCCGCCGAGGTCGCGGCGATGACCGGCACGCCGCGCGGCACGATACTGGCCCGGGTGCACCACGGGCACAGGAAGCTCGCGGAGCTGCTTGACGGGCCGCGCGAGGCGCTCGAGACTCACCTGCTCACCTGCTCACCTGCTCACCTGCTCACCTGCTCACCTGCTCACCTGCTCACCTGCGACCGCTGCTGGACCGAGGTCGACGCCGGAAGCCGCAGCCCGGCGCTGGCCCGCCTGGCCCGGGAACCGGTACCGGCGCACCTGGCCGCCCGACTGGCGGGAGTCGTCGTCGAGCGACACGCCCCACGGCACAACCACTGCGCGTTCGGCGGATGGATGTCCTCGCTCAGCGGGCTCCGGCACGGACCTGTCCAGCGGTCGTGGACGCTGGCCGCCGCGCTGGCCC
Organism: Micromonospora sp. KC721; assembly: GCF_004348355.1. Taxonomy (NCBI): domain Bacteria; kingdom Bacillati; phylum Actinomycetota; class Actinomycetes; order Micromonosporales; family Micromonosporaceae; genus Micromonospora; species Micromonospora sp. KC721. Next base: position 12,223 of record NZ_SMJY01000031.1, read on the forward strand.
TGGTCGTGGTCCTCGGCGCGTTGATCGTCGGCCGGGACGGCGCAACCGCGCCGGCACCGCAGGTCACCGTCGCCGTCGCCGGCTACCAGGACGGCCGTCTGCCCGGCACGGCCATTCCCGCCCGGCCGTGCCGGGACCTGTCCGCGCTGCGCCTGATCGGAGCCGGCGCCAGCGCCGGTGACCTGGCCAGACAACCGGTCACCCGGTACGCCTACCGGGACGACACCGGGCGGCGACTGCTCGTCTACGTCAGCGACAAACCGTTCCCCGTACCCCCACAGGCGAGAATCCGATTGGGACCGACGGCGCCGCGATGATGCACCTCGACGGCGTCGTCCTCTGCTCCCGCCGCCCGCACACCGCGCTCGTGCTCGGCGAGGACGAGAACCTCGTCCGGCAGGCCGCCATCACCCTCGACCTGATCTGAACCGACGACAGGGGGGTGCTGCGCCGCCGGTCAGCAGACGAAGGAGCACCGATAAAGGTACGGCAAGCACCTCTCGCCGTGATGGTGGTCGGCGCGCTGGCCCTGGCCGGCTGCGGGGAGGGACACCGGCCAGCAGGCAACCTCGCCGGGGAGCTCGACCACCGGGACCGCCGACGCAGGGACCGACAGTTACGACTTTACCGTCGCCGCCCTCGACGGCGGCAGCTTCGACGGTCACAGCCTGGCCGGCAAGCCGGCGCTGCTGTGGTTCTGGGCCCCGTGGTGCCCCACCTGCCTGACCTAGGCGCGGCCGGTAACCGACCTGGCGGCCAAGTACCAGGGCAAAGTCACCGTGGTCGGGGTGGCCGGGCTGGGCAAGGTGCTGGCGATGCACGACTTCGTGCGGATGGCCAAGCTGGCCGGCTTCCCGCAGCTGTCCGATGAGCGGGGCGTGGTGTGGAAGCGGTTCAAAATGACCGAGCAGAGCACCTTCGTGGTGCTCGACCGCTCAGGAACGGTCGTGGCGCGCGGCCGCGCCGACGTCGACAAGCTGCCAGACGTGCTCGACCCGCAGCTGGCCGGCTGAGATGGGCGACGCGCCACCGGGTCTGGCGGTGGCCGCCGGGATGCTCGCCGCGGTCAACCCGTACGGGTTCGCACTGCTGCCGGCGTACCTGTCGCTACTGGTGGCCGACGAAGCTGCGGCCGGTCGTGGTGCCGCCGTCGCCCGGGCCTTGGCCGCCACCGCCGTAGTGACCGCCGGTTTCGTCGCCGTCTTCGGCCTGTTCGGTTTGGTCCTTGCCCCGGTAGCCGGCACGGTGCAGAGACACCTGCCTTGGGTCACCGTCACCTTGGGTCTGTTGCTGGTCGGGTTGGGCGGTTGGCTGCTGGCTGGCCGGCAGCTGTCCGGCCTGCGGCTGGCGGCCTCGCGTTCCCCGGCCGTGCGCCGGCCACTGCCGTCCATGGTGGTGTTCGGCACCGCCTACGCGGCGGCGTCGCTGTCGTGCACCATCGGCCCGTTCCTGGCCATCGTGGTGAGCAGCTTCCGCGCCGGCTCGACCGTCGCCGGGGTCGGGCTGTTTCTCGCGTACGCGGCCGGCATGGGCCTGACCGTCGCGGTCGCCACCCTCGCCGTAGCCCTCGCCCGCGACGGCCTGCTCCGCCGTCTCCGCCGCGCGGCACCGTTGCTGTCCCGCCTCAGCGGCGCGCTTCGTCGGAGCCGCCGCCATCGCCCAGCGCTGGCTGGCCACCCTGCTCGACGACACCGGCGCCGGGACCCTCACGGTGATCCTGGCCGCTCTCTTGGCCGGCACCGCCCTGCTCCGGTGGCGCGAACGACGACGCCACACCCATTCCGCCCGGCAGCCCACCCCGACCGGCATGGCAGAGCCACCAGACTGAACGGTGTCCGCCCGGCGTGCGGGGCCGATACCTCGGCTGACGAGGGATCCGCCGGACGGGACCCGAGATGCGAAGGTGAGATTCATCTGCACCCCGACATGAACCACCATGGACCGACGACCGAATTACGAGACATCCTTTTAGGGACGACACCTGGACCGACGACGAAACGTTGCCCGGCATGTACCACAGCCTGCGAGGACAGGTCCGTGAGCACGTCGAGAGCCGTACGCCAACCGACCGCCTGTGCTGGTCGACTCCCAGTCGCTGCGCGGGTGCCGGCAGGTGGGGCGCCGCCCAAATTCGGTCCGCACATAGCGACCGCGCCGGCGTCGGCGAGCCGCTCGGTCTAGCGAATCGCCCGAAACTGGGCGGATACAACTCGTCGAAGTGGTGGACCAACCTGGCCAGGTCGACGCCCTGACGGGCGCGGCGCGAGATCGCGCCGTACACCCACCTCCCAGCCGTGCGCAGGTAGGTGAGGTCCGCGATCCACAACTGGTTCGGCCGGGCACGGCAAAGTCACGTTTGACCAGTTCAGAAGGGCGTACGGTCTCGGGGGTGGGTCGGGTCGTCCGCGCGGAACCCGCTCACGCCGGTTGACGAGGCCGATTCTCCCCGTTGTCACGGGCCCGGTATTCGCGCGGACTCATGCCGTTGACCGCGGTGAAGTGACGCGAGAAGTAGAAGGGATCGTGGTAGCCGACGGCGGCGGCGATCTCGGCGATGCTGAGGGCACTGGCGACGAGTAGCTGACGGGCCCGCGCCATGCGCAGCCGCTTCGTGTACTCGGTCACCGAGAACCCGGTCAGGGAACGGAATCTTGCGGAGAAGTGGGACGTGCTGTAGCCCGCCAGTTCGGCCAGCTGACGGATGTTGAGCGACGCCGACAGATGCGCGCGCAGATAGTCCTGGACGCGGGCGATCGGTTCACGGGTGACCCCCCGGCCGTCGCGCTCGGCGGCCAGCTGGGCGAGCAGATTCCAGGCCGCGCCGGCGGCCGCGGTGAGGCTCGCCGCCGTCTCGTCGCGCGCGAGCTCATCGCAGATGCTCTCGGCCAGCGCGAAGGCACGAAACGGGTCGGTCATCGGCGCGGTCGGCGCGGCCACGGTGAGCCCGATGGCGCTGAGCAGGTCGGGGACGTCGTCGCCGGTGACGTGCAACCACCAGATGGACCAGGGCTCCGCCTCGGCGGCATAGTACTGATGTGACACGGCTGCGGGAATGATGAGAACTTCGTTCGGGCCTACGTCATGCCGGGCCCCGGCGACTTCACACCAGCCGCTTCCGTCGGCGCACATGATCACGATGGTCTCGGCAGCCCCTGCGTGCCGCCATCGACCGTGTCGGGCCGCATGCGGGAAGTAGCCAGCGTCGGTCACGAGCATCCTCGAGGTCGGCTTGCGCTGCAGCGCCTGCTTCGCCAGAAGTCGGGGCAGGACGTGCAGTCGCTGATCGGGAAAGCCGTCGCGAAGGTACATCTGCCGATCGTATGCGAATCAGAGAACCGTCCAGGTTGGCCGTCGATCCGTACATTCCGAGAATCGCGCTCGCGGCCTAGGTTTCGTTCATGTCCCTGAGCCTCTTCGATCTGCCGCCTCGTCCGGATCGCTTGGCAAACGCGCCGGTGGCGGCGTGGGCTGCACCGGTCACCATTCCGACCTACCTGCCCGAGGCACCGAGCCGGTACCCCGCCTACCTCGACCGCCGGGTCTATCAGGGATCGTCAGGCCGGGTGTTCCCCCTGCCGTTTCACGACCGAATCCAGGAGTCCCGCTCCGATCACCGTTGGCTGGGACTGCATGTGGAGAACGCGTACCTGCGGCTGCTGGTTCTGCCCGAACTCGGCGGGCGGATCCAGTTCGCAATCGACAAGCGCACCGGCTACTCGCTGTTCTACGCCAATCCGGTGATCAAGCCCGCGCTGGTCGGGCTCACCGGGCCCTGGCTGGCCGGTGGGGTGGAGTTCAACTGGCCGCAGCATCACCGTCCGGCGACCTTCCTGCCCACGACGTGGCAGGTGGACGAGGCCGCCGGCACCGTCTGGTGCTCCGATCACGACCCGTTCGCCCGGATGAAGGGCATGCACGGCGTACGGTTGGCGCCCGATTCGACGGTGATCGAACTTAAGGTCCGCCTCTTCAACCGCAGCGAGCAGGCGCAGACCTTCCTCTGGTGGGCGAACGCGGCGGCCCAGGTCCACAGCGACTATCAGTCGTTCTTCCCCGCCGACGTGACCGTGGTCGCCGATCACGCGAAGCGGGCGACCAGCACCTTTCCGGCCGCGACGAGCACGTACTACGGGATCGACTATCCGAACCGACGCGACCTGGACCGCCGGCCGGACAGCGCGCGTCGCGTCCCGGGCGACCGGCTGGACTGGCCGCGCAACATCCCGGTACCGACGTCGTACATGTGCGTGGACTCGCGGGGTGACTTCTTCGGCGGCTACGACCATCGCGCCGGGGCCGGCTTCGTTCACTTCGCCGACCACCATTACGCGGTGGGCAAGAAGCAGTGGACGTGGGGCGACGCACCCTTCGGGCACGCCTGGAACCGCAATCTCGCCGACGACGACGCCGCCTACATCGAACTGATGGCCGGCGTGTTCACCGACAACCAGCCGGACTTCTCACACCTCGCTCCCGGCGAAACCAAGACCTTCTCCCAGTACTGGTATCCGCTGGCCGGCACCGGCCCGGTGGTCGCGGCGAGCCTCGACGCGGCCCTGGGGATCGAGCGCGGGACGGCGCAGACGGCGCTGCGCCTCGACGCGACGCGCGACCTGGGCACGGTCGAACTGCTGGTGCAGGACCACCATGGCGACCAGCTGCACAGCGAGCGGTTCGAGCTCGGGCCGGACGCCCGGCCGTCCGTCGTCGTCGCGGCGGCACCGCACGCCGTTGAGCTGCACCGCGACGGGCGGTGCCTCCTGCGCTGGCAGCGTCCCGCGGCGGCTGCAGGCACCGATGAGGCGGCCCGGGTGAGGATGCAGCCGGCTCAGGAGCCAGCCCCGCCTACCGAGATAGCCTCCGCCGAGGTGCTGTACCTCACCGGCCGCCACCTCGAGCAGTACCGGCACGCGACCCGCTCCCCGGAGCCGTACTGGGCGCAGGCGCTGGTCCACGATCCGGGACACACCGCGACGCACACCGCTTTCGCGGCCCGCCGGTACGCCGAGGCTCGCTTCGCGCAGGCTGAGGAACACCTGCGAGCCGCACTGGACCGACTGACGGCGTTGAACTTGAACCCGGACAGCGGGGAGGCCCACTACCTGCTCGGGCTCACCCTGGCCCGGCGCGGACGCGACGACGAGGCGTACGCCGCGTTCGCCAAGGCGACCTGGCTCGCCCCCTGGACGGGCCCCGGGAACCATCAGCTGGCGGTGATCGACGCCCGCCACGGCCGAAATGCTCAGGCACTAGAGAGGGCGAGCGCGGCCCTACGCGCGCAACCCGAACAGCTGCAGGTCCGCGATCTCATCGTGGTACTGCTGCGCCGGCTGGGCCGCGCCGCGGAGGCCGAGCATGTCCTCGCCGAGACGCTCACACTGGATCCGCTGGACATCTGGGCGCTGCAGCTGGCCGGCCGGCTCGAGGCAGCCCAGGGGCACAGGGAAGCCCAGACACTGCTCGACGTCGCACTCGAGCACGCCCGGATCGGTGAACTCGAGACGGCCACGGCCCTGTTCACCGGCGCGCGATCCGCCGACGCGCACCGCCCACTCGGTCAGACGGCCTGTGCGGTGCTCGCCGACTACCACGCCGCGGTCGTTGCCGACCGCCTCGGTGATTCGGTAGCTGCGGCAACGGCCCGGGCCCGCGCCCGCGCCCGCGAGCGGACCTGGAACTTCGCCAGCCGCCTCGACGATGTCGCCGCACTGGAGGCGGCACTGGCAGCCGACCCGGCCGATGCCACCGCAGCCGCCCTGTTGGGCCACTGGTACTACGCCCACAACCGGGTCGACGACGCCATCGACTGCTGGCGGCGGTCAGCCGCACACGACGGGTCCGATCCCGTGGTGTGGCGCAACCTCGGGATCGCCAGCTACAACCACCGGCACGATCCCGAGGCCGCAACCGCGGCTTACGAGCGGGCACTGCGGCTCGCGCCGGGTGATCCCCGCCTGCTGAGCGAGATTGATCAACTACTCAGGCGCATCGGGGCACCGGCGGGCGACCGCCTCCGTCGGCTCGAGGACGTGCCGTCGGCCCTGCTCAAGCGGGACGACCTGGCTGTGGAGTACGCCCATCTACTGGTCACCGCCGGCCGGCCGGCGCACGCCCTGGCGGTCTTCGAACAGCGTCAGTTCCAGCCGTGGGAAGGCGGCGAGGGCCAGGTGCTTCGGGCATGGGAACGCACGCGACTCGCCTTGGCGGACGAGGCTCTGGACCGCGGGGACGCCGCGGCAGCTGCCGCACACGCCGAACTGGCACTGCAGCCGCCGCCGTCTCTGGGCGAGGCCCGCCATCCGCTGGCCAGTCCGGCCCGGCTGCTCCTCACCCTGGGCAAGGCCCTGGAGGCGACGGGGGAACACGACAGCGCCGAGCGGTACTGGCGGGAGGCCGCCGCGTCGCGGGGCGACTTCACCGAGATGAACCCGTCCGGCTTCTCGGAGAACACCTTCTTCTCGATCCTGGCCGACCGCCGGCTCGGCGAGTCCGCCCACGCCGACGAGTTGGTAGCCGGCCTCGCGCAACACGCCGAGCGACTTGCCCGGACACCGGCGGTCATTGACTACTTCGCCACCTCGCTGCCGTCGCTGATGCTCTTCGACGACGACCCGCAACGGCGCGTCGACCTCACCGTCGAACTGCTTCGCGCGCAACTCGCCATCCTCGCGAACGATCTGGCCACCGCCCGGAACCACCTCGACGCCGTCCTCGCGGCCGACCCCAGCCACGAGTTGGCCCGAGACCTCAACCTCCACCTCGACCGCACCGGGAGCCTTCCATGAGCTACGTTCCCGTTCCCCCGCCGGCGCACGTCCCAGACCGCTTGGCCATTACGCTCTGGGACTTCTCATGGTACGTGCGCACCGGGCCGGGAGAGCCGTTCGAGGATCTCGACCGGGCTTTCGCCGCAGCCGTCGAGCGCGGCTACAACACGGTGCGGATCTGTGCCATGCCATACCTGCTGTTCGGCAGCGGTCTGGACACCTCTGCGCTGCGGCTCGGGCCGTTGGGCGGCGACTACGGGCAGCGGGTGCGCTGGTACGACGTCCGGCAGCCGACGGTCATCGATGCGCGCGCGCACATGCTGGAGCTGTTCCGGGCCGCGAAGCGGCACGGCTGCTTCGTCATCCTCTCCTCCTGGGAGTACCAGCAGAGCTCCTCCTTCGCCGCCGACCCCAGCTGGTGCGAGGCCCTGCTGGCTATCGAGCCGCAGCGGCGGGCCGAAGCGCAAGCGGTCGCCCTCGCCGACCTCGTCGACTTCCTGACCGAGCACCAGCTCGACGACCGGCTTGCGTTCACTGAGATCCACAATGAGGTCCAGGCCGGTTACCTGGCTGACGGCCTGACCGGTGACGAGGAGGAACGATTGACGGCCCTGCGACCGCGGCTGGAGCGGGCGCTGACCGTTTTCCACAACCGTCAACCCGGCCGGCCGGCGACGGTGAACTACGCAGGGGTGCCGGCCGGCACCATGCGCGCCATTCCGGAAACGATCGACGTGTTGGCCTGCAACCCCTACGTCTACGGGGTGCTGGGCGCGTTCATCGAGACCTACGGGCTGCGCGGTGACCCTCAGGCCTTCGACCAGGCGCGCGCCGGACACGACATCCTCCGACCCGGAGCCCCCAGGCTGGCCGACTGGTCGCCGGACCATGCCTGGCGGCAGACCGCGACCATCGTGTCCAGACCGGAGATCTTCGTGCACGACTGGGGCGACGCCGAGGCAATCGACCGCTGGCTCTACCGGCACTACCCGGCATGGGAGCAGGGGATGGCGACCACGCTACGGCTCTGGCTGGACATCGCGCACGACTGGGCGACCCAACGCGGCGTGCCGATCGTATTCGGGGAGGGCTGGATCGGTTACACCCCGCGCGACGGACGGTTCGAGGAGGGCCCGATAGGAGCCGAGTTCTGCCGGCTGGCGACCGATGAGTCGCTGCGGGTCGGTGCCTGGGGAACGATCGTCTGCTCCAACGCCGCCCCGCACCACGCGATGTGGGACGACGTCGCCCTCCAGCGCCAGTGCAACGAGGCATTCCGTACCGGCACCCGCCTTCGGCCACCGCGCTTCACTTGATCTTTAAACTATTGGGCGACGGCATCGACCCCGGCTGATCAGGGTACAGCCCTTGATCGATTGTCCTTTCTGCCTACACCACGTCCCGCAACTGGCCGGCGGTGACCGTGGCGTCGTCGTCGCCGGGTTCCAGCGGGCGGGCGTCCCATGGCGCGGTCCACGAGGTGTGCCCGGCCTCCAGAGCGGTCACGAACGAGTATGGCCAGGCCGGAACCCCGATGTGGGTGTCCGTGCCGCGCCCGTAGGTGTGGCACAGCACCCCACTGCGGGCAGGTGTGCTCCGGCCGCAACCAGCACCACACATCCACCGCCAGCACGATCCGCCCTTTCACGGCCCGCGGTAGCGGCACCGCCACCACCGCAGCTCGCGGCCGGTCGATGTTGATCCGGCCGCGGTTCAACGCCGCGTACTGCGGGCCGTGACCGCGGCGGTGCTCAGCCGGGGTCGATGCCGTCGCTCAGCAGCTGGAAATCAAGCCAGGCTCATCGGGCCAGGACCACTTCGCCGACATGATCGCAGTGGGTGAATCCTCACCTGACAGATGCTGCTGTCGATCAGGCGAAGGGGTACGGGCCGAAGCGGCCCCACGCCACCGCACCGGCTAGCAAGGCCAACACAAGGTTCGTCACGATCGCGCTGGGCTCCTTGCGTCTGGCGTGGGTTATCGCTGCCCCGACCATCAGCAGCACGAGGCCGACGGCGGCCAGCGGCACCAGGACGGGGATGATGTCCAGCGCGGCGGGCAGGATCAGCCCGACCGCGGCCAGCACCTCCAGGGCGCCGATCAGCTTGATCGTGCCGGGAGAGAAGTCCTGGGCCCACGTCATGTTCGGCGAGGTGACGAGCTTGTCCTTCGGCTGGGCCAGTTTCGCGCCGCCAGTGGCCAGGAAGAGCGCGGCGAGCAGGCCGGCCAGAATCCATAAAGGGATGTTCATGAGTTGACCAATCAGGGGTAAGACAGGGCCCCGACGTTGTCGTGATGCGTCCCGATGCGCTCCGGTGGCGCGACCTCGGCTCCAACAGCCGTGACCAGCGACAAGGTCGGGTTAGCCGCAGCCGTCACGACGGGACGGAAGCGGCCTTTCGCGGGAACGCCGGGGCCCAGGGGGGGTAGATGGGTGGAATGAGGTCCGCCGGGTCGCCCGTCAGGCGCTGGCGAGGGCGTGCGCCAGGATGATCAAACGCGGCCTGGTGGCCCGGGAAGAATGCTCGGAGGACGGACGCGGTGCCTTCGTCGCCATCACACCGGCCGGCCGCAAAACCATCGAGGCCGCGGCACCCCACCATGTAGCCACGGTCCGCCACCTGGTCATCGACGCCCTCGGCCGGGATGACCTCGCCACCCTCGCACGGCTCTCCAACCGCATCCTCGAACAACTGGACAACGCGCCACCGCGATCCTCGCACTGATGACACCGCCGGCGTCGACCTCGCCGAAGGGCAGTCCTCTACCCCGCCCGGCGCGCCGACCGCGCCGGGCAGGCGGGGTACCGGCTGCCGGACGCGGCCGAGAAGGGCACGGCGGAGACCCTGCACGCCGAACTGGGCGACGCCAACGCGTACATGCGGGGTCCTCCTGCACCGGTGCCTGCCCGATGGCCGGCAGCCGCTGGTGGACGGCATCGCGGCGCCGATGGGGCGACGCGGACGGTCTCCCTGCTTCCTGGCCGAGCCGGGCCGTGCTCGTGGACTGATCCAGAGGCCATCCCGCAGCCGCCCCAGATCGCGCCGATCGTCCGGCGTGGCACCGCACCCGGCAAGATCACCGGCGTGGCGGTGTCCCTGGCATCTGCGCACCGCCGACCCGGCCCTCGATCACCAGCTGGGACAGCCCCGTCATCCGACGATTCATCATGATCACAGCACCAACCATGACAGGAACGACGACCATCGACATTTAAGGATCCGCAACCGTGCACGAGGCCGTTAGGCACCCACCGCGTTGTTGCCGTTGCAGAATCCGGCACCTGAGTGGCCCGACCCCCTTTGGAGTCATGGTGCTGGTGTACTCCGCGGGGGATGTTCCGTCTCGTAGCGGGCTGTCGGTCACCAGTCCAGCCGATCTCGACGGGTGGGCGAGGCGCGCCGCGCCGGCCCCTCAGCCCCATCGTTGGAGCAGTCGGTCGTACTCCGCCTGGGTGATGGGCAGCACCGTGCCATGCCGTGGCCGGCCGGGCATCGTGTAGCTGGAGATCGCGGTCCACTGTCCGGAGTTCAGGTCGGTGGTGGTGAAGGGAATGTATCCGCGGCCGCCGTACTCGTCGATGAACATGTACCACCGCTCTTCGATGTTCGATTTGAATACCGTGGGGCCCTCGCCCTGGCTGATCGTGCCTCGGCCGATGCATTCGGCGACGAACGAGTAGCCGCGGTTGAGGATGGTGGTGGACTTCTCCTCGAGGATGAATTTGCCGCACGCCGACTGGGAGCTGCTCCGCTCGTCTTTGGTGAGCCGGTAGTACGTGCCGTTGTGTTTGGTGAGCGTCGAATCGATGGTCGAGTAGCCCTTGTCCACCCACACCTGGGCCGTGCTGAAGGTCCTGAAGTCGCTCGTCGTGGCGTACATCATCCGGTTGTAGGTGGTGCCGGTGTGGTTCGGGTCGCTGGCGGAGTAGAGCTTCGAGGCCCAGAAGACGACGTACTGGCCGAGGCCCTCGTCGTAGTACGCCTCGGGCGCCCAGGTGTTGCCGGCCGTGTCGGGGGAGACCCGCTGCAGCCGTGGGGTGCTCCAATTCACCAGGTCGGTAGATTCCCAGACCACGATGGACTTGCTGCCGGTCCGCTGCGCGGCGTCCCAGTTGCCGTTGCCGTAGATCCGCAGGTCGGTGGCGATCTGGTAGAACTTGTCGCCCTGCGGGGAGCGGATGATGAACGGATCCCGTACCCCGCGGGTCCCGATGCTTGAGGTCAACACGGGGCGTCCACCGTTGAGTTGGCGCCACCGGGTCGAGTCGTTGCCCTGACTGAGCGCGAAGTAGACCTGCTCACCGGCGGAGGTGTTTTCGCCGGTGAAGTAGGTGAACAGATAGCCGGCGTACTTCTGACCGGGACCCGGGCTCGAGGTTGGAGTCACGCTCGGACTGGGGCCGGTGCCGACACGGACGAGTTGCCACTGCTGGTTCGTCGTACCGTTGTCGGTGTACTGGGAGATCCGCGCGCCGTCGGCGGTGGACCGCTCCCACACGTCCAACGCCTTGCCGCTGTTGCGGTTGATCAGCTTGACGTAGCCGCTGTCGGTGTCGACGACCCTGAAATGTTGGTTGGTCCCGCCGTGGTCGGCCCACTGCACGACGTTCGCACCGTTCGCCGTGGACGCGCTCGCCACGTCGACCACTTTGCCGCTGTGGCGGGCCCGGATCTTGTAGTAGCCGCCGCCCGCGTCGACGAACTGGAACTGCTGGTTGGTCTGCTGTGTGCGGGTCCACTGCTCGACCGCGGCGCCGTCCGCGGTGGACTGGCCGGCGATATTGATCAGCTTGCCGCTGTGCCGCGACACGATCTCGTAGTGTGCCGACGTGTCGATGGTCGCCGCGTTTGCCCCGTGCGGCGCGAGCAGCACAGCCGCGCCGGCGACGATCGCCACGCCGATCAGCGCCAGCGCAGCCGGGCGGCGGCGTTGGCGGCGGTTATGGGCCGGGAGGGGAGAAGCTTTCATCGTTTGCCGTCCATCGATCCGTCGTTGTCTTGCGACCCGCGCGGATCCCGAGCGCCCGCGCCGAGGAGTTGCGAATTCTTGTTAGCCAGTGCTGTCGGCGTCAGCCAAGGCTGAAGTCGACGACTCGAATTGACGAGGGTGTGGTGCCGCTCGACCGTCGCTGGTACAGGATGGACAGGATCCCGTCGGTGGCCATCCGGGAGCGGTCGACGACGACCTCCCCGAAGGCGTTCAGGCCGGACCCGTCGAACCGGAGCGTCCAATCGGTCCAGCCGCTGGCTTTGCTGGCGGTGACGATGCGTCCGTAGGGCAGGACCACGTAGGCGTTGTCGGCGCGGTCGAGGACGATCTGGGAACGGCCAAAGGCGTTCAACGCCACCGGGATTTCGACTTTGCGCCAGGCACCCTGCGCGTTGCGGACGAGGTGGAACGCGCGCGCGTACGAGCGGCGCTGGCTGGTGAAGTTGGTGACGCACTGGGTGAATCGGCCGGGCACGTAGCTGATGATCACGTGCGGCTGGCCGGTGGAGTCGACGGTCTGGCTCTCCTGGTTGATCAGCGCGTGGTCGGCGTTCAGCGCGTCGACGACGTGCCCGGGGGAGGTGACGGACACGAGGGTGCCGTTGGTGGTGCCGACCTGCTGGCCGGCATTGTTGCGCCAGGTACGGCCACGGTCGTCGCTGTAGACATAGCCTGTGTCGTGGTTGCTGAGCCCGCCGCGGTTGCACATGACCGCCGCGTTCTGCTCCCGCCAGGTGAAAGCGGCGTGCAGCCGGCCGTTTAAGCCATATGTGAGGCCGTGCAGGTACATGTTGCGGCGCGTGCTGGTGGCGCCGTGCTGGGTCCAGTTGCCCGTGGCCGACGACCACCGGCCAAGGCGGCGCCAGGTGGAGCCGTCGTACTCGACCAGTTCGTTTGTGCCGTTGCCCGAGCCGCCGGTGCGGTAGCTGAGCTGCAGCCGGCGTTCCGGGGTGATGGCGAACTGTGGGTATGTGATGGCGCCCAGTTCCAAGCCGTCGAGCGTGCGCTGTACTGCTCCCCACGCGGTCGCCGTCCAGCTGCGGGAGCCGGCGTCGGTCAGGAGGCCGGCCTCGGACTTGACGTAGAAGACCCGGCTGTCGTGGGTATCCATCGCCACGTGTAACCGCCCGTCCGACGGCGACACCCCGAGCGAGATGGAGTTGTGCGAGTCGTTCGTCGTCAACGAGTGGGCCAGCTGCAGTGTTTGCCACGCCCCGCTCGGGAGCTGCCGGCGCGCGACGACCACTCGGCGGCTGGACGTGTACCACGCCGCGTACTGGTAGCCGCCGAAGGTGAGGATGCCGTCCTGCTGGTAGGAGGCGTTGTTCACGAGGCCGTCGTACGACACGAAGTACAGCGCCCGTGGATCGAGCTCGGTGTCCGCCAACCGCGTCACCGTCGGCCCCACTGCCGCGTTGACCGCCGGCGCCGCAGCCGTCTGGGCGCTGCTTGCCGTTGCGACGGTGACTGGAATAGCAAGCCCCGCCACGAGGATGGACGCGGTCAGGGCTCTTCGGGGAGCACTCGTTCGAGATCCGATCATTGCGGACTCCTTCATGCCTGGGTGACGGGTCTGGCCGCCGGAGAAGCTCCAGGCGATGGCGAACCAGACATGCGCGTGACTGACCCCGCGCATGATGAAGTTGTTGCCCCTGGCTCCCGAGATGCGGCGTCGGTTCACCGCGTGCCGTGATTTTTCTTCATGACTGAACCTCGGACAAGGGGTGTGGTGGAGCCCAACAGCCCGGGGCCACTATCGAGCCGATGGCCGGCGCGCGGCCGCTCGGCCACGGTCCCTGTGAGCGCTCCCAGCCGATGATGTGTCAGACAGTCTTCCGGCCGAACCTCTAACTGTCAATCGATAAGCGTCAAATTGACCGGATGGATGGTGCTGGCTGACCCGAGCAGAGTCCGGTACCCGTCACGGCCGGGGCCTCGCCGCCCGCGATGACCAGCGTGGACTGCGGCACCCGTTACAGTCGGTACGACCCTTGCACCCACCGGCGTCGGGAGCGCGTAGTGGTACGCCCGTTTGATATCGAGGAGGTCTTCCCCGAGGTCGCCGCTGGATCGCAGCGTCGGCGGCGCCGACAGTCGGGCAGCTCGGCCCAGGGCGTGGCGGTCACCCTTATCGCCGACTACACCGTACGTACCCGGGCCTGGCTGCCTTCAGCGGCGATCGTGGCGCTGCTGGGTGAGTTCGGGGTGACCAGTGGCGCCGCCCGCACGGCCATCAGCAGGCTGGCCCGCCGGGGGATCCTGGAGGGCAGTCGGCAGGGGCGTCACAGCTCGTACCGCCTGACCGAGGGCGCCGCCAGTGATCTGACGAAAGGCGGCACCGCCATCGGCGCTGTTGGCGCAGAGTCCGAATCCTGGGACGGGTCATGGACGGTCGTGGTCTTCTCCATGCCGGAGCAGGAGAGCACGCGACGGCGTGCGCTACGGGATCACTTGCGTTGGAATGGTTATGCCCCGTTGTATGACGGGGTGTGGATCTCGCCAGATCCGTTGCCGCCGGCAGGGCGGGCAGAGCTGGCGGCTGCGGCGCGCGGCTCGGTGACGGTGTTCCGCGCGCAGCATCAGGAGCTGCAGGCGGAGGCTGACCGCAGTCCGGTTGAGGCCTGGGACCTGCCGGGCATCGCGAAAGCGTATGAGACGTTCATCGATCGATGGTGGCCGCTGCTGCCGCGGATAGCCGCCGGCGAGGTGACCGGTGCGGCCGCGGTCCGGACCCGTACCGAGGTGATGGACGTCTACCGACGCTTTCCGGTGCTCGACCCGATGCTGCCGGTTGCCCTTATGCCGCCTGACTGGCCACGCAGACGTGCCCGGGCAGTGTTCGTCGCGATCTACGACGGACTGCTCGAACCGGCGCAGGATCACATCCGCTCGGTGGTTGCTCGTGTCGCGGACGGGCCCTGGCCCGACATCCAGGCACACACGGTCGCGCACATGGCCGCCGGGGTTCGCCACGGCCCGGACTGAGCGGTCCACACCTAGACGGCGGGCGGGCTCAGATGCCCTTACGCGGACGCCGTACTACCGGGTCAGCATGCGGGCCGCCGCGCCCAGAGGACGCGGCGACCCGCTCGTTTACAGTCGGTCACAGGGCCGGTGTCAGGGAAGCGCCCCGGGACGCTCGACAACGTCGATGACCGCCGTTACGGCACCGAACCTGGTCATGCCGGTGACGAGCACCTCACCAGGCGCGTCGGTCGCTCTGGCCGGCAGCGCCTGCCATCGGACGGGGACGGTGGTGAGGGTATCCCGCGCGGTGGTGAGTACGCGGATTGCGGTGGGTAGCGCCGGAATCGCGCCGATCCTGGTGGCGGTGTAGACGGTGTCTTCCAGGATGTGCTTGGCTCGGCTGGCGTTGAACACGTTGATGGACGCGTGCGGCTCCCAGGTGTTGGGTAGCTCGGGCACGGCCCGGAACATTGTCTGCCATCCCGCCGGTTCCCAGACCAGCACTGCGCTGCCCTGGTTGTTGACCACGTCATTGGCGGCCTGGAAGACCCGCTGGATCGCGTCCGCCTGGCCCTGGATGGTGCGCGGGTAGGGCGAGTTGGGCAGCGGTGAGCCGTCGCCGCCGGAGGCGGGGTAGGAGGTCTCGGCGACGTCGATCTCGTAGTCGGGGTAGGTGGTCGCCATCGTGTGTAGGTTGAAGTCCAGTGCCTCGGGTGTGCCGTGCCACTCCGGGTAGTAGGAGATGGCCAGCACGTCGGGGTTTTGGCCTTTTGCCTTGACCCGGGTGAGGAATTGGTGCCAGAACTCCATGGTCTTGGCGAGGCGGTTCCTGTCGACGATCACGTGGATCTCGACCTTGGATTTCGGGGACGCGTCGCGGACGGCCTCGATCCCGGACGCGGCCAGGGTGGTGAACCGGTCCCATGCTTGGTCGTACAGCTGCTGCTCGGCCGGGTCGGTCGATCCCCAGTACCGCCACAGCAGGCCACCGCCGGGCTTGGACTGGTAGACGTCGGCCTCGTTGGTGAAGTACGGCGGGTTGGTGGTGCCGATGAGAGCCGCCTCGCTGCCGTACATGAAGCCGTTGATGATCTCGTTTCCGACAGCGACCTTGTCCGGTCTGGTGCCCTGCCGGATCAGCCGGCGCAGGTAGTCGGCGGTGAAGTCGTACACGGACTCGGTGAGGTCGTCGAAGTCCAGTTCGGCCCAGGCGCGGGGTTTGGGTTGCTTGCTCGGGTCCGCCCAGGAGTCCGCGTAGTGGAAGTCGATGCCGAGGCCCATGTCTCGTTCCTTGATCCATTGGGCTGACTGCAGGGACCGCTCCGGGCCCTGGCGGGGGATCGGCGTTAGTTGGCCGGTGGTCTCGTCTCGCGGCTCGTTGAAGATCCGCAGCCGGGCGTACTCCATGCCGCGGTCTTTGGCCACGTCGAGTAGGTGGGGCCCGGCGCCCCGGTCGGCGGCCAGAGGGTTGACCCAGTACTGCCGGGTCTGGAAGTCGTCCACCCAGGACATGTCGGCGCCGAGGGTGAGGTCGTCGCGCAGGTAGTTGAAGACCTGTATCTCGCTGACGCCGACCTTGGCGTGCCGGGACGCGCCGGTGATGGTGAGCCGAACGAAGCGCGTATCCGGCCGGGTGAACAGGTGCACCGCCCCCCGCGAGGCGGTTCGGTTGCGGGATCGGTCGGCGATCGTCTTCCACCGGCGAGCGTCGGACGAGGCCTCGACGACGTACCGGTATACCGCGCCACGGTCCGGGAAGACCACCCTGACCTTGCGTAGGTTGTCGTAGGCGCCGCCAAGGTCGACAGTCAGCCGCTGGTGGGCGCCGGGGCTGTCCGCATACCAGGACGTCATTGGGTCGCCATCGGTGGCCAGGCGGGCGGTGGACGCGCCGCTGCTGGCCGTCGCCGAGGCCCAGGACTTGGCGGCGATGTTGCTTTCGATGGGTTTGATGTCCACGGTGCCGAAGACGGCGTGCGCCGGGGTGGGCGCCGCAAGCATCCCCGCGCTCGCCAGGGCAGCGAACGCGGTCGCCGCCACGGCTGTGCGAGCGGGGTTCCTGACCCCCATACCTTCTCCTAACCCGTGCGGGCTCTGCTGTCAGAACCACGTTGCACGTCGATGTCTATCGATTGACAAGTGTGCGTCCGACGGTAACACTCATCGATACATTTATGTGGGAGCGCTCACAGGGCACACAGCGGGCACATCGAGGCGAAGGTGTGGTCCTGCTCGCTACCCGGCAGGCGAACGCCGCCGCGGACGGTGCCCTACGACACGCGCCGACGACACCGTTCGCCCTCGCTGGCCGTGGCTACGCCGCAGCGCCCTGCGCGCGGCGACCAGCACAGACGACGACAAGTGAAAGGCAGCGTCATGATCCGTACCACGCGCAAGACATTGAAACGCGGGGCACTGGCCGCCGCCGCGATGCTGTTCATGTCGGTGGCGGTGGCAGCTGGCGACGCCGCGGCGGAGAGCACGCCCAGCGGCGATGCCGTCTCAGCAGAACAGGTGGGGGGCCTGGGGAGTCTGGTCGCGGACTACAAGACCCGCTCCGCGAGCAGGTACACCAGCGACTCCTGGGCGCCCTTCGCCAAGGCGTTGAAAACCGCAACCGATGTCGCCGCCGACGCATCGGCGACCGCGCCGGAAATCGCCGCCGCGAAGACGGCGCTCATGAGCGCCGCCGGCGCGCTGGAGGCGGCCGACGAGGGCACCTTCCAGACCATCACGAACAACACCTTCTGGAACGACACCAGCGGCAACCCCATCTATTCGCAAGGCGGGGGCGTCTTCAAGTTCGGCGACACCTACTACTGGTACGGCGTGCACTACCTGGGCGCTGAGAGCTACCGAGCCAACCCGACCAGGAAGTACGACAACCAGGTCTCGTTCGTCTCGATCCCCGTGTACTCCTCAAGGGACTTGGTGAACTGGAAGTTCGAGAACCGGGTCGCGACGCGCTCGACCCCGATCAACAACGGGGCCACCCTTGGTCAGGCAGGATGGGTCGGGCGGCTTGGGGTCTCGTACAACGAGAACACCGGCAAGTACGTGCTGGCCACCCAGGCCTATGTCGGAGGCGGGCACGGGGTCCTGTTCCTGCAGGGCGACTCGCCCACCGACACCTTCGACTACGCCTACTTCCAGACCCAGGTCGTCAACTCGCCGACGACGGGCACCGGGGACCAGACCGTGTTCACCGACGAGGACGGCAAGGACTACCTGATCTTCTCCAACCGAGAAGGACGTTCTCGCGCCTTTGTCAGCAAGTTCAGGGAGTCCGACTCGCTGCGGATCGAGCCGGGAGCGGAGATCGGTCGCAACTCCTCCGGACGCGAGGGCAACGCCATGTTCAAGCTCGACGGCAAGTACTACCACGCGGCGTCGGACCTGCACGGCTGGAACACTTCAGTCA
This sequence comes from Micromonospora sp. KC721, assembly GCF_004348355.1. Classification (NCBI taxonomy): domain Bacteria; kingdom Bacillati; phylum Actinomycetota; class Actinomycetes; order Micromonosporales; family Micromonosporaceae; genus Micromonospora; species Micromonospora sp. KC721. The sequence goes on from NZ_SMJY01000031.1 coordinate 30,371, forward strand.
ACTACGTGATGGAGTCGAGCAGCGTCCAGAGCGGTTACTCGGGTGAGTACGTTCTCGCCGGCACCGAGATGGACTACAGCCACGTGACCCAGACCGGGTTCTTCGTGACGGTCAAGGGCACCAAGCAGACGACGGTGATCTACGCCGGTGACCGGTGGGCGGACTTCGCGTGGAACGGGATCGGCTACAACCAGTGGGTGCCGATCACCAGGACCGGCTCGCGGCCGCAGTTCCACTCGGTGAGCCAGTGGCAGTTCAACGCCACGACCGGGGAGTGGCGGGTCGGTCCGGCCAACAACTACATTCTGAACCCGAACGTCCAGGCTGACCGGGTCGTTGTGTCGCAGGTGCGGGGGTGGACCAACACCGGCGGGGGCGTGACCAACGTCAGCCCTGGCGCGAACGGCAGCCGCTTCGCGCTGCAGCTCGGCTCCGGATCGGCCGGTGTCCGGCAACAAATCACCGTGCCGGCCGGCACCTACCGACTGTCCACGTACGCCAAGACCTCCGGCTCGGTGAGCGGCGCGCAGCTGTCGGTCACCGACGCCAGCGGCGCCACGCGTACGCTGAGCATCCCGTCATCCAGCGGCTGGACCCGGCGCGACTCTGCGGAATTCCAGCTGGCCGCTGGCGCCGCCACCGTCACCATCCGAACCAGCAGCGGAACCCTCACCGTCGACGACCTCGCACTGGTCAGGACGTCCGGCGTTGATCCGACGCCGGGGCAGCGGTACGAGGCGGAGACGGCGCCGGCGGTGTGCCAGGGCACGATCGACTCCAACCACGCCGGCTTCACCGGCACCGGATTCTGCAACGCCAGCGCCGCGATCGGCGCGTACGCGCAGTTCACGGCCACTGCGGCTGCGGCCGGCACCGCGACGCTCGGGGTCCGGTTCGCCAACGGCGCCAGCGGGCTGCGGACGGCGAACCTGATCGTCAACGGTTCGACCGTAGCGACGGTCTCGTTCGAGACCACCGGAGGGTGGACGACATGGGCTACCAAGACGCTGACCGCCTCGCTCAACGCCGGCAGCAACACCATCCAGCTGAGTCCAACCGTTGCCGACGGACTGCCCAACATCGACCACCTCACCGTCGGCGCCGCCTGACCTGCTGTCCGCAGGCACGGTGACCTGACCACCGCCAACGAAATCCGACCTAACCACTGGTAAGGCCGGAGCGTCCGCGGCACCGCTGGATCCGGGCAAGCGGTGCCGCGGACGCGCTGGCGAGTCTGACAGCCGTATCACGGGATCCGCCCTGCCGCCCCCGTATCGCAGGAGGCGATGAGGTGCACCCTTCTCGACGAACGCTCACCCGCCGCGCGGGAGCCAGGGCCATCGTCCTCACCACGGCGGGTGCCCTGGTCGTCGTGCCGGTTCGGTCGCGCCCGGGCCCCGCGCGTTCTGCGCGCGGGCCCGAGCTCACGAAGCAGTGCGCAGGACGCGGACGTCTCCGGCGGTACCGGTAGTGTCCCGTGGCACGGGGTGCCGGTGATCAATTCCTTACCGGTCGCGGCCAGTTCCACGTCGCGGTCGATGTGGTTGATGGCGATGATGTAACTGGCGGAGTCGCCTGCCCGGTGGGCCAGCTCCACGCCGTCCGGCACGCCGTCACGGGGGACCAGCCCGGCCTCGGCCAGCACGGCGTCGAGGTCGCGGCGGTTCAGACGGGTGGATACATACCAGGCGGTGCTTGCGCCGAAGCGGTGCCGGGTGACGGCGGCGCCGCCGGCGGCCGGGCCGTCCAGATATCGTCGCACCGGCTCGGCCCGGCGAGGGCGAACCGTTCGGTCCAGACATCCGCGGTCAAGTCACCATCCAGCCGCACGGCCGAACCGGTCCGCAACGGCAGGAACTCCTCCACGGCCAGGCCGAGCAGATCGCGCAGGGCGCCCGGATAGCCGCTGGGGTGCACGGCGTCGGTCTCGTCGATGATGCCGGAGAAGTAGGAAACGACCAGCGTCCCGCCGTCCCGGACGTAGGCGGACAGATTGGCCGTGGCGGCCGACGACGTCGGGTACAGGCTCGGCACCAGCACCATCGGATACCCGGAAAGCCGGCTGTCCGGGCGAACGAAGTCGACGGTGCGGTGCGCCCGCCAGGCGACCTCGTAGGCGGACAGCCGGTCGAGGTAGCCGAGGTCGACCGAGGGGCGCCACTCGAGCTCGAGCGCCCACCACGCCTCCCCAATCCCAGACGATGGCGATGTCCGGCACGACCCTGGTGCCGACCAGCTCGTCCAGACTGGACAGGTCCGTGCCTAGTCGCACGGGCGATCCCGGTCCGCGGCCCGGTAAGCCGGTGAGCTGGGGCAGAACCCGTGCCGGGCGCCGCCGCCGAGTATGTGCCCTTCCCGGGTTACCTGGCGGGCCTGCGGGTGGCGCCGGAGGAACCACGCGGGCGGTCCGGCCGTGGGGGTGGCGAGGTTGACTGCGATGCCGACGCCGTGCAGCAGCGCGATGATCCGGTCCAGCCAGCCGAAGTCGTACTCGCCAGGGGAGGGCTCCAGCAGCGCCCACGCGAAGATCCCTACGCTCACCTGATTGACGCCCGCCTCGCGCATGAGCCGCACGTCCTCGCGCCACACCGGCTCGGGCCACTGCTCGGGGTTGTGGTCCCGCCATACCCGATCTTCCCGAGGCGGGGCAGCGCGCGCGTGCCGCCGTTCATAGGCCTCCAGGTTGTGCGCGCCCACAGAGATGCCCGTCATCATGACACAACACTCAACGCTTACGAGAGCGGCAGGTGCGTGTATTGACACACATGCGAGGTGAGGCGAACATTGTGAACGCTCACGGAATATTTCGGCCGGGTTAACGGAGGAGAGCTCCATGCTCGATAGAGACATCAGCCGGCGCCGCTTCCTCACCGGTTCGGCGCTCGTCGCGGGCGGCGCCTTCGGTGTGCCGCTGCTCGGCGCGTGTGACGCGAGCTCGGGTGGCGATTCGTCCGGTGACGGCAAGACCGTGACGCTCACCGTCATGTACAAGAACAACGAGCTGACCAAGGAGCACATCGCCGATTTCGAGGCGAAGCACCCTGGCATCAAGATCAGCTTCATTGAGTACGACGAGACGCGGCTCAACGCGATGCTGGCTTCCAACGAGCCGCCGGACTTCGTCCGCGCGCCGGCGGTGGGCAGCGCCGCCAGCAACGCCCAGGGCTTGACCACCGCTCTCGACCCGTACCTGGACAAGAGCACGGTGCTGAAGAAGGACAACCTGATGGCGGTCAACGAGAGCTTCCGCTGGGACGGCACGCGCACCGGCCAGGGTCCGTACTACGGCATCACCAAGGACTGGAGCCAGGACGCGACGCTCTGGTACAACCGGGCGCTGTTCGAGCAGGCCAAGATCCCGCCGCTGAGCGCTACCGAGCCCATCTCGTACGACGAGCTGCTGGAGATCGCGAAGAAGCTGACCAAGAAGAGCGGCGGCAAGACCCAGGTGTACGGCCTCGGCGTGGAGTGGGCGTGGGGACTGTCCTCACCGATCTTCATGATGATCCTTCAGCAAGGTGGGCAGGTCTACAACGCCGACCTGACCGAGACCGACATGACCACGCCGGAGGCCAGGCGGGCCATCCAGTGGTACGTCGACTTCGGGCAGGCGGGCGTCGGGCCGACCACCCTCGACCCGGCCCCGGACGGCGCCGACCTGTCGCTGTTCTTGGCCAAGCGGATGGCGATCACCCAGGACGGCTACTGGTACGGCGGCAACTTCGTCAAGGAGTCCGAGGAAATCAAGAACAGCGTGGCGATGGCGCCGGCGCCGGTGATGGGCGACAAGCGGATCAGCCCTACGTACGTCGGTTGGGGGGCCATGATCCCGGCCAAGGCCAGGCACAAGGACGAGGCCTGGAAGTTCATGGAGTACTTCATGGCCGGGCCACCGTCGGAGGAGCGGGCCAAGAGTGGGTGGGGCTTGCCGGGCCTGAAGTCGCAACTGTCGCTGTTGCCGCAGGATCTGCCGTATCAGAAGCAGGCCTACCAGACCACGCAGGCCGAACTGTCGCACGTCGCGCAACTGCCGGACTCGCCATACATAACGGGGGGCGGCTGGTCGCCCGTGCTCGACAAGCACATCACCCGCGCGATCAAGAAGGAGATCACCGTCGACGCCGCCGGCAAGGCGATCACCGACGAGATCAACAAACTGCTCAAGCAGGGCAAGGATCAGATCGGATAGTGGTCGCCATGGAAGCGGAAAGGGCGGGACGCGGGCGGCGGCGCTGGTCGCGGTATCCCAGCCGGACCTTCTACCTGTTCGTCTCGCCCTGGGTCCTCGGTTTCGCGTTGCTCACCGCGTTGCCGCTCGGGTACGCGCTGCTGGTCAGCTTCACCAACTTCAACGGCCGCAACAGCCGGTGGCGTTGGGTCGGCCTGCGCAACTACACCGAGCTGGTACGCGACGCGGACGTCATCGCCAGCCTGGTCCGCACGCTGGCGTACACGGCGATCACGGTGCCGTTGATGGTGGCCGGCGGGCTGGGCCTGGCCGTGCTGCTCAACCGACGGCTGAAGGCCGTCGGTCTGTTCCGGACGATCTTCTTCCTGCCCTCGGTGGTGCCGGTGGTGGCCATGGCGATCATGTGGAAGCTGATCTTCAACCGGGACGCCGGCATCCTCAACGCGATACTCGAGAAGGTCAGCGTGGGACCGACCGCCTGGTTGGTCGACCCGAACGCGTTCTACGCGCTGATCATCCTCACCCTGTGGGGACTGGGCGGTGGCATGGTCATCATGCTCGCCGCTCTCCAGGGTGTGCCGGCCGAGCTGGAGGAGGCGGCGGTCGTCGACGGCGCCAGCCGCTGGCACGTGTTTCGCCACGTAACCGTGCCGATGATCTCGCCGGTCATCTTCTTCCAGGTGGTCACCGGCATCATCGCGTCCTTCCAGATCGTCATCCAGCCGCTGCTGCTCGCCGAGTCCAACCAGGTCGGCTCGGTGGCCCTGGTGCCGCAGAGCACCCACCTGTACATGGTGCAGGTCTACGAGGAGTTCTTTAACAACAACCGGTACGGCTACGGCTCCGCCATGCTTTGGGTGTTCTTCGTGGTCATCCTGGCCATCACCCTCGTGGTGCTGCGGTCCAGCCGGCTGTGGGTGCACTACCAGGTCGACAGCGAGGGCGAACGATGACGATTGTCCGTGACCCCGCACGCCCGGCGATCAAACGGGCCTCGCCGGCACCGGCGCGGCGACCCCGGCGCACGGCCAACGCGGTGGGTACCTACCTTCTGCTGATGACGCTGGCGGTGCTGTTCGCCGGACCGTTCGCCTGGCTGGTGCTCGCCGCGTTGAAGACCAAGACGGAGTGGGTCGCGATCCCGGCGAAGATCCTGCCGGAGAATCCGCAATGGGGAAACTTCGCACAGGCGCTCACCGAAATAAACTTTGCGGCGTACCTCGGGAACTCACTCTTCCTGTCGTTTCTGTACGCGGTGCTGGTGACGTTCTCCAGCGCGGCCGTCGGCTTCGGTTTCGCACGGCTACGCGGGCGGGGCAAGCGTCCTCTGTTCATGGTGCTGCTCTCCACCATGATGTTGCCGCAGATCCTCACGCTGATTCCCACCTATGTGCTGTTCGCGCGGGTCGGGCTGGTCAACACGTACTGGCCGTGGGTGCTGTGGGGCCTCGCCGCTTCGCCGTACCTCGTGTTCCTGTTCCGCCAGTTCTTCGCCGCCATCCCCGCGGAGCTGGAGGACGCGGCGATCATCGACGGCTGCGGATACGGCCGGATTTTCCTGCAGATTTTCCTGCCACTGTCCCGGCCCGTGCTGGTGACCTCGTTCCTGCTTTCGTTCACCTGGATCTGGGGCGACTACATCGCCCCCGCCCTCTTCCTCGACCCCGACCACACCACGCTGTCCGTGGCCATCTCGGCGTTCTACCGCGACCCGCACGGCAACCCCGACACCATGCTGCAAGCGGCCGCCGCCACGCTCTACGTGGTACCCGTTCTGGTCATCTTCCTGTTCGCGCAGCGCTACTTCATCCGCGGCGTCCTCAGCTCCGGTGTGAAGGGATAACTCACGACGCACCGACACCGCTGACGTCTTCGTCGCCCGGATCGACCACGCCCCAGCCGCGTCCAAGGACGCCGCTTCGTGGTGACGTCAAGCGGCCCGTTGACGTCGTTCGGGCAGGTGGGCGCCGTGATCGACATTCCGGCACTCGGCACGGGCTTTGACATCCGTCGATTGACAAGTAGCTCTCCGACGGTGACACTATTTGATACATGTGAATGGGAGCGCTCACGGCGCGTGCTGAGTAGGGCACCAGAACGAGGGCCACGCTGCCCTGAGCGGCCGACCACGGACGCAGCTGCCCGCCGAACGCTTGGGCCGTTTCCGTGCCGGTGCTGGCATGTCCTGATCCGCTGCGAGCGGTAGCCGGTGGGGCGGGGCCGGTTGAGGTACCCAATGGATCCCACGAAGGAGTCATCGTGTCGATGCAACGCGCGGCCTTCGTCAAGGACGCGGACGTCAAGATCGACGACGTTCGGTTTCGTCGGCGGCGGAACGCCGGCCACCCCCAATACCCACCCGCACAGCCCGTGATGGGCTTCGCCATCATCTGACTCTGGAGATCATCATGTTTTCACGCAGACAACGCGTCGCGTTGCTGTCCGCCGGCGCGGTGATAGCGGTGGCGGGCGCAGGGGTGCTCACCGCCGCGGCGGCTTCCGCGGCGGCGACCCGCTACGAGGCCGAAACCGCGCCCTCCACATGTGACGGTGTCATCGAGTCCAACCACACCGGCTACTCCGGCATTGGATTCTGCAACGCCAACAACGCGGTCGGGGCGGTGGCGCAGTTCACGGTGACCGCGTCCGTCGCCGGGGAGGCCACCGTAGCGGTGCGGTACGCCAACGGCGCGACCAGCAACCGTCCGGCGGACGTACTGGTCAACGGCGCGGTCGCGCAGTCGGGTGCCGCGTTCAACGGCACCGGCGCGTGGACGACCTGGGCCACCACGACGCTGACCGTATCGGTGAACGCCGGCAGCAACACGATCCGGCTCAGCCCGACCACGGCCAATGGCCTTGCCAACATCGACTACGTCGACTTCGAGGTCGGTGGCCCGCCACCCACGTCGCCACCGCCCAGTTCGCCGCCGCCCGGATCGGGCAAGCAGATGGAGGACCTGAACCGCGGCCTGATCAGCGTGCGGTCGGGCAGCGGCAACCTGGTCTCCTGGCGGCTGCTGGGCACCGAGGCCGCGAACACGGGCTTCAACGTGTACCGCGGTGCGACGAAGGTGAACTCGTCGCCGATCACCAACTCCACCAACTACTTGGACTCCGGCGCCGCGGCCGACGCGTCGTACACGGTCCGCGCGGTCGTCAACGGGGTCGAGCAGGCGGCGTCGGAGGCCTCGCTGCGGTTCGCCGGCGGCAACTACCTGGACGTGCCGATCTCCCGGCCGGGCAGCAACTACACCGCCGGCGACGCCAGCGTCGGTGACGCGGACGGCGACGGCCAGTACGAGATCTTCCTCAAGTGGGACCCCTCCGATCAGAAGGACCCTGCCCAGGACGGGGTCACCAGCAACGTCTACATCGACGCCTACCGGCTCAACGGCACCCGGCTGTGGCGCATCGACATGGGCCGTAACATCCGGGCCGGCGCCCACTACACCCAGTTCCAGGTCTATGACTACGACGGTGACGGCCGGGCTGAGATGGCGGTCAAGACCGCCGACGGGACCCGCTCCGGCACCGGACAGGTGATCGGCGACGCCAACGCCCTGCACCGCAACTCAACCGGGCACGTTAACGCCGGACCGGAGTTCTTGACGATGTTCGACGGGCTTACCGGTGCGGTGCGCTCGACGGTGAACTACGAACCGGCCCGGGGCAACATCGCCGACTGGGGCGACACCAAGGGCAACCGCGGTAACCGGTTCCTGGCCGGGACCGCCTACCTCGACGGTCAGCGTCCCACTCTCATCATGAGCCGCGGCTACTACGAAAAGACCGCGATCGCGGCCTACGACTTCCGCAGCGGTCAACTGTCACTGCGGTGGAAGTTCGACTCCCGCACGGCCGGTAGTCAGTGGACCGGCCGGGGGGCGCACTCGCTGTCCATCGCCGACGTCGACGGTAACGGTACCGACGAGATCATCTTCGGCGGTATGACCATCAACGCCAACGGCACCGGCCGCTACACCACCAGCTTCTACGGTCACGGCGACGCGCTGCACGTCGGCGACCTCGTCCCCAGCCGGCCTGGCCAAGAGATCTGGATGATCCACGAGTCGAGCTCCAGCCCGGCGGCGACGTTACGGGATGCCAACAACGGCTCGGTCATCTTGCAGAGGAACAACTCCTGCGGCTGCGAGGGCCCGGCCCGTGGTGTGGCCGGTGACATCTACGCCGGTAACGCCGGCGCCGAATTCTGGGGCACCGGCACCGGACTGGGCAACCTGCTCAGCGCCTCGGGTACCAACGTCGGTCGCAACCCGAGCAGCTACAACTTCCTTGCCTGGTGGGACGGCGACCCGATCCGGGAACTGCTCAACGGCAACTACGTCGACAAGTACGGCACCGGCGGCGACACCCGCCTCATGACCGGCTCCGGCGCCCACTCCGTCAACGGCAGCAAATCCACTCCGTCGCTGTCGGGTGACCTGTTCGGCGACTGGCGCGAAGAGATCATCCTGCCGCGTGACGACAACAACGCCCTGCGCATCTACTCCACCCCCATCCAGACCGACCGGCGCATCTACACACTCTTGCACGACGCCCAGTACCGCGTCGCGATCGCCTGGCAGAACACCACCTACAACCAGCCGCCGCACCCGAGCTTCTTCCTCGGCAACGGCATGACCACCCCGCCGCAACCGAACATCCACGTCCGCTGACTCGGTTCGGGCGCGCCGGCCGCTGGGCCGGCGCGCCCCAACGGGCACCCCTAGACCGTGTTTCGTAGCGCGTCGATGTCGCGGCGTGGCGGCGATGGATAACTGAAGAGGTCTCCGGTAGTTGGTTCAGCGACCAAGCTAGAACTTCACACCGGAGACCTCGTGCCGAGCGTCGCGGGCCGCGAGGCGACACGGCCTCACCGATGGGCGGTGGGCGGTCCTTGAGTCGTTGCTGCCGGCCGGAACGGGTCGTGATCGGCCGCGCAGATGGACACTGAGAGCCCTCATCGACGGGATCCGGTGGCGGGTGCGGACCGGCTGACCGTGGCGTGATGTGCCGTCGGTGTATCCGCCGTGGCAAACCTTGTATCGATGGTTTCGCCGATGGCAGCGTGACGGCGTCTGGGCCCGGATCCTGGCCTTGCTGCAGGCCCGGTCGGACGCGGTCGGGTTGATCGGGTGGACGCTGAGCGTGGGCTCGACCATCAGCCGTGCCGATCAGCGCGCCGCCGGAGCCCGCCGTGACGGCGAGGTGCAGGAGCCGCCCGGTGGTGTGCAGGCCGAGCCGGCAGATCATGGGCTCGGCCGGTGAGGGAGGCTGGACCACCAAGACGCACCTGGCGTGCGAGCAGGGCCGCAAGCTGATGGCCGTGCTGGTGACGGCCGGGCAGCGCGGCGACAGCCCGCAGTGTCGCGCGCTGCATCAGATGTGTTCCGGTCGAACGGCCAACTGCCAATCGATAGACGTCGACCCGGATTGGATGACTGGCTGCTGCGCTGACCCCGGTGTGCGACTAGTAGCGCTTTGTTAGGTTGGGACGAGTTGGCGGCAGAGGGGGCAGAACCCGAGCCAGGTCGCGAGTAAGTACTGCAGGTCGCGGAGGACGGCGTAGAGGCTCAGGTCTGCCCTGCTGCTTTTGGGTGTGTCAGCCTCAGTTGGGTGAGGAACAGTTGGGCGGCTGCGGTGAGGGTGACGTGGCGGTGCCAGCCGATCCAGGAGCGGCCTTCGAAGTGGTCGAGGCCGAGGGCGGTTTTGAGTTCGCGGTAGTCGTGTTCGACGCGCCAGCGGCTCTTGGCCAGGCGGACCAGCTCGGCAAGGGGTGTGTCGGCGGGTAGGTCGGACAGCCAGTAGTCGCTGGGTTCGTCCTGGCCGGGAGGCCATTGCACGAGCAGCCAGCATTCGGGCAGGACACCGTCCTCACGGCGGTGCGGTCCGCGTTGGATCACCCGGCCGGCGGGACGCACCCGCAGGGCGAAGAAGTGCCCGGACAGTTCACCGGCGGGCCGGCTGGGGGTGGGGTCGGGTG
>NZ_SMJY01000320.1:0-3852 GCF_004348355.1 Micromonospora sp. KC721
CCTTCGGCGCGGGCAGCGTCGGGCAGGGCACGGCGGCCCCGGGCGCGGGGGCCGCCGGGGCGGCGCCCGCCGGGGCCGGTGCCCCGGTGACCAGGAGTGCGGCGACGGCGGCTGCCAGGACCTCGGCTCTCATGGAGAGGCACCATACCCAGACGGCAGGCCATCGCCGGGCAGGCCCGGCCCACGGTCGATGTCGCCGGGTGAGATCCGGCGCAGAAAACGCCTGCCCCCATTGAACGATCTTCTGACCGTCTCCGTATCCATGGCCGTCGGGACGGACCGGGCCACTGCCAATGCCGGGGCGACGGGCACCGGGCCTCCCACATCCCCACCGCACCACCGGGCCGCCTCATGGACGCGACGCGTCGACGGCCCGGCGGAGACCAGAGGAGAGGTACATGGCCAGGCCTACGCGGAAGAACGCGGTCCTCAAGCTCGGCGGAGTGGGCGCCCTAGCGGCGCTGCTGCTGGCCGGAGGGCTGCAGCTCGCCTCCGCCGGCGAGAACAGCGGCACGGGCGTCGCCCAGACCGTCAACTGCCCGACCGTACGCGACAAGCTGCCCGCGATCCCGGCCGCGGCGGCTGCCAATGTGGAGCGGGAACTGGTCAATCTGGACGAGGAGATCGCCCGGCAGAACGAGCGCCTGGCGAAGCAGGCGGCCAACCCGCAGGGCGGCCCCAACTTCATCAACAACGCGATTCTCGGTCCGCTGAAGAGCAAGCGCGTCGCGGTGCTGGACCGTATCGAGATTTCCTTCAACCGGGTCGGTGCCCCCCGCCCCGACCTGGACAGCCTCGCCACCTGCACGCTGAACGCCTCGGGTGTCGCCAGCGCCCTCAACAGCTCGGTGAAGGCCACCGCCGGCAAGGCCACTGCCGGCACGGTCGCCGCCGCCCAGACGGTGAACTGCCCGACGCCGCAGATCCCGGCCGTCCCGGCCCAGGCCGCCGCGAACGTTCAGGCCGAACTGGCCCAGCTCGAGAAGCAGATCAGCGAGGCCAACGCCCGCCTGGCCCAGCAGGCAGCCAACCCGCAGGGCGGAGCGAACTTCATCCGCAACGCCATCCTCGGCCCGCTGGCCGACAAGCGGAAGGCCGCCCTGGACCGCATCGAGATCGCCTTCAACCGGGTCGGCGCCACCCGCCCGAACCTCGACAGCTTCGCCACCTGCGGCCTGAACGCCGCCGGGGCGGGCAACGCCGGCAACAACGGCGGTGCCGCGAACACCGGTAACGCCGGCAACGCCGGCAATGGCAACGCCGGTGCCGGCAACGGGAACCGTGCCCAGACCGTGAACTGCCCGACGCCGCAGATCCCGGCCGTCCCGGCCCAGGCCGCCGCGAACGTTCAGGCCGAACTGGCCCAGCTCGACAAGCAGATCAGCGAGGCCAACGCCCGCCTGGCCCAGCAGGCAGCCAACCCGCAGGGCGGAGCGAACTTCATCCGCAACGCCATCCTCGGCCCGCTGGCCGACAAGCGGAAGGCCGCCCTGGACCGCATCGAGATCGCCTTCAACCGGGTCGGCGCCACCCGCCCGAACCTCGACAGCTTCGCCACCTGCGGTCTGAACTGAGTCCTCGCGCCACCTGTGACGGCCCGGCGGGTTCTCCCGCCGGGCCGTCGCGCGCTGGTCGAGCGGGCCGGGAAGACGGCCGCCTCAACCCCGCCCAACTGGCCCGCGCCCGGTCTGCTCCGGCTCAGTTGGCCCGCGCCGAGTCCGCCGGGGACTCTGCCGGACTGGCCGGAGACGCGGATTCACCAGCTTCGAGGGAGGCCGCGGCCTGGCCGGTGGCGGCGAGGTAGCCGTAGAACTCGGCCGAGGCGCGCAGCCGGCGCAGGCTGCGCTGGTGCAGGTCCTGCTCCCGCCGGGCCAGTTCGGCCCTTACCCGCTGCGGCCGGCCGGTGGTACGCATCTCGTCGAGGACCGCCGCGATGATCTCGAACGGGTAGCCGCCTCGGCGCAGCAGCGCCACCACCTGCGCGGCGCGTAGCTCGGCCGCGTCGTACACCCGGTAGCCGGTGCCCGGCGCCCGCACCGGCCGCAGCAGGCCGCGCTGCTCCCAGAGCCGTAGCTGGGAGGTGCGGACGCCGACCAGGTCGGCGACCTCCCCGATCCGCGCGCCGCGACGCGGCGCCGCCACCGCCGGGCTGGCCACCACCGTCTCGAAGGCGCCGAGCACCCGACGGATCTCCGCCCGCTCCCGATCCAGTTCGGCGTGGCCGGCGTCGAGCGCGGCAAGGGCCGCCGCCCACTCTCCCCGGTGCACCGCGGCCATCACCTCCCGGGTACGTGCCCAGCCGTGCCCCTCGGCCATTCGCCGCAGCACGGCGAGGGCGTGCACGTGCACGTCGGTGAGCACCCGGTAGCCGCTCCCGGTCCGGGTGGCCGGCGGCAGCACCCCCTCGTCGAGGTAGTTGCGCACCTGCTGGGTGGAGATTCCGGCAGTGGCCGCGACATCGACCACCCGCCACCGACCGATTCGCACGCAGCCACCGTACCGCTTACCGGAGAATTTGAGACTTTCCGCCCCCTCAAGGGTGTTGGCCTGCGTCATCTGACCGCGAACTCTACACAGGTACTTCAATGAGAAAATGGAAGGCATGCAGCAACCAGCGCGATCCGCCGCCGACAATCACGACGTCATCGAGGTACGGGGTGCCCGGGAGAACAACCTCACCGGGGTCTCGGTCGACATTCCGAAGCGACGGCTCACCGTGTTCACCGGGGTCTCCGGCTCCGGGAAGTCATCCCTGGTCTTCGGCACCATCGCGGCCGAGTCGCGCCGCCTGATCAACGAGACCTACAGCGCCTTCCTCCAGTCCTTCATGCCGAACCTGTCCCGCCCGGACGTGGACTCGTTGCGGAACCTGACCCCGGCGATCGTGGTCGACCAGGAACGAATGGGGGCGAACTCCCGCTCGACGGTCGGCACCGCCACCGACGCGTACGCGATGCTGCGCATCGTGTTCAGCCGCCTCGGCACCCCGCACGTCGGCGGTGCCGGCGCGTTCAGCTTCAACCTCGCCGAGGGGATGTGCCCGGCCTGCGAGGGGCTGGGCCGGGTGTCCGACCTGGACGTGCACGCGATGGTCGACGTGGAACGCTCCCTCAACGACGGGGCGATCCTGGTGCCGAACTTCGCCGTCGACACCTGGTACTGGCAGACCATCGTCGGCTCCGGCCTGTTCGACCCGGACCTCAAGCTCCAGGACTTCACACCGCAGCAGTGGCAGGACTTCCTGCACAAGCCGGCGACGAAGATAAAGGTGGGTAGCAACAACCTGACGTACGAGGGGCTGGCGGTCAAGGTGCGCCGGCTCTACCTGGCCAAGGACCGCGAGTCGATGCAGCCGCACATCCGCGCCTTCGTGGACCGGGCGGTCACCTTCACCACCTGCGCGGACTGCAACGGCGCCCGGCTCAACGCCGCCGCCCTGTCGTCCCGGATCGCCGGCCGTAACATCGCCGACTGTTCCGCCATGCAGATCAGTGACCTGGCCGAGTTCGTCCGCGGCATCGACGACCCTTCGGTGGCGCCGCTGGTCGCCAACCTGCGCGAGACGCTGGAGTCGCTGGTGGAGATCGGGCTTGGCTACCTCAGCCTCGACCGGGAGTCGGCCACCCTCTCCGGCGGCGAGGCGCAGCGGGTGAAGATGGTCCGGCACCTGGGCTCCAGCCTCTCCGACATCACGTACGTGTTCGACGAGCCAACGGTCGGGCTGCACCCGCATGACATCGCCCGGATGAACGGTCTGCTGCTGCGGCTGCGCGACAAGGGCAACACGGTGCTGGTGGTGGAACACAAGCCGGAGACCATCGCGATCGCCGACTACGTGGTCGACCTCGGGCC
>NZ_SMJY01000321.1:0-3786 GCF_004348355.1 Micromonospora sp. KC721
GGGCAGCTCGGTCAGCGGCAACTACGTCGACATCGCCGCCCCGGGACTGGACATCGTCGGCCCGGCGCCGGGCGGGCAGGGCTACCTCGCCGAACCGGAGGGCGGCACCAGCTTCGCCGCCGCGTACATCTCCGGGGCGGTCGCGCTGCTGCGTTCCGCCCGCCCCGACCTCACCCCCCAGCAGGTGGCCTATCGGCTCACCCGGACGGCCGACAACCCGCCCGACGGCCACAACCCCCAGCTCGGATACGGAGTGGTCAACCCGTACCGGGCGCTGACCAGCCTGCTCGGCACCCGGACCGACCCGCCGGCCGGCGCGATGCCCGCGCCCGACCCGGTGGACGACCCGCTGGCCCGACAGCGCACCATCGCGTTCTGGGCGGCCGGGGTGAGCGCCCTGCTCGCCGGGGCGCTGCTGCTCGCCCGACCGGTCCTGGCCCTGGGCCGGCGGCGCGGCTGGCGACCGGGGCGGCGGGCCGGGACCGCCGACGCCTGACCCACGGCGCTCACTGGTCCAGACGACGACGCGGACCGGCGCGCGATGGGTGCACACCACGCCCTACAGCACTTGAGTACATTTGTGAGTCGCTCGGGTTGAGTACGTAGTCACTCGGCCTGCGTGCCCTTTGTGACAGGCAGGTCACCGGGGTGGTCGATCCAGCAGGTGCGCGGGTCAACCTTGGGTGCGGTCGGTCCCAACCCAACGCCTGCGTGTGCCGTAACGGCTGGTGGAAGCGACCAACCTCGACCACCCCGGCCAGGTTGAAGATCAAGCTCAGCGCTGGATGCTCGTCTGCGGCCGGGTCCGGATGCGCGATGCCCGCACCTGCGGGCAGGCGCATCCGGGCGGGTCACAGGGCTCGCCGCCGGACCCGCCAGACGACCACCGTGAGCAGCACTGCGGTCAGGCTCAGGAACAGAGCGGCCTCGATGAGCTGGAAGGTCCAGAAGCGCTCGGCGGGGTGGAACTCCACCCACTGGGAAACCCCGCGATCGTGCAGGTGGGTAGCCAGGTCCAGGCCGGACCGCCGGGCGTCCTCGCCCATCCGGTACACCTCGGTCAGGCCGAGCCGGCGGCCGGCGGCGTCGGAATAGCCCGTCGTGAGGATCCAGTCGAGGTGATTGCCGGTGGACGGCCTCGGCCCGCCGACGTCGACCGTGGTGTCCCCTGCGGTCACCGGGTTCGCCAGGGTCTCCGGCGGCGCGTAGTACGGGCGCAACGCGCCGGCAACGGCGACCCGCACCGCGAGGAACGCGGCCAGCGCCGCCGCGAGCGCGGGCAGGCTGCGCCGCAGCAGCACCCCGGCTGCCGCGGCGAACGCGAACGCGAACAGCGCGTACGCAGCGGGAACGACGCCCTCCAGGTCGAACGCGTCGGCGTTGAACCGGCCGTCGAGCACGTCCAGCGGGTGGCGGTACCAGGTGATCACGGCGCTGAGAGCGAGGGTCAGCACGACCGCCAGCGAACCGAGCGCGGCGAGCTTGACCGCCAGCCACCGCATCCGCGGCACCGACTGCGTCCAGGCCAACTGCCACGTGCCGGTCTCCAGCTCGCGGGCCAGCAGCGGTGCGCCCAGGAACGCGCCGATGACGAACGGCAGCAGGTTGAACAGGGACAGCATCTTGGAGGCGTACCCGTGCTCCTCCCACAACCGCTGCAGCGCCACGGAGCAGCCCTCAGTGACGGAGCCGCCGGCGCAGCGCGCGACGCCGTGCGGGAAGAGGCCGTGCATGGACGTCCCGAGCAGTAGCAGGACGGCCGCCGCCACGGCGACCAGCAGCGCCAGGACAGCTGCCTCGGCTCGGTGCTGGCGCCAGGTCAGCCAGGTCATGCCGCCACCGCCTCTGCCGTGGTGGCCGGCGTGCGGCGCAGATAGGCGAGCACGAGTTCCTCCAGCCCGACGGGGTTTGCCTGCCAGCCAGGAGCGGTCGGGCCGCCTCCGTCGCGTACCAGCAGGGTGGTGTGGCGGTCGCTGTGCGTCGCCGACACGATAGTGGCCGAGTTTTCGTGCTCGGTGGAGACGCGTGGACCGACGAGCAGGCGGTGTTCGGCCAGCAGGGTCTCGATGTCCCCGGTGAGCGCGACCCGGCTGCCGTTGAGCACGACCAGGTGGTCGCAGACGCGTTCCAGCTCCGGCACTGCGTGCGAGGAGAACAGCACGGTGACCCCGTCGACGGCGACCGCGCCCATGAGCACCTGTAGGAACTCCAGGCGGGCCACCGGGTCCAGGGCGGCCATCGGCTCGTCGAGCAGCAGCAGGGCGGGGTGCTTGGCCAGGGCCAGCGCGAGCGCGACCTGGGCCTGCTGGCCGCCGGAGAGAGCGCCCGCGCGACGGTCCAGCGGAATACCGAGTTCCGCCATGCGGGATTCCACCAGGTGCTGGTCGAAGCGGGCGTTGCAGGACCGGCCGAAGCGGATCAGCTCGGCGACGGTGAAGTGCTTGAAGAGGGGATGGTCCTGGGCGAGGAAACCAATACGCGCAAGCACCTGCGGGGTGTTGGCCGTTGGGTCCTCGCCCAGCACCCGCACCGTGCCCGCGGTCGGCGCGAGCAGCCCTGCGGACAGGCGCAGGAGGGTGCTCTTGCCCGCGCCGTTGGGCCCGACCAGGGCGATGACCCGGCCGGCCGGAACCTCCAGGGTGCAGTCGCGCAGCGCCCAGGTGCGGCGGTAGCGCTTGGACAGCCCTTCGGCGGTCAGCGCGATGTCCGTTGCTGTCATGCGGCTTCCTTGTCGATCGATTGCTGCACGGTGGCGAAGAGGGCTGCGGCCGCCTGCTGGTCGAGCCCTGCGGCGTATGCCTGGTGCAGCCACGCTTCCAGGCCACGCCGCAATGCGCTGTACGTCGCCGGAGACAAGGCGGCGGTCTGCGTGGAAGTGATGAAGGTGCCCTGACCTGGGCGCCCGACCACCAGGCCTTCCTGTTCCATCTGCCGGTACGCCTTGGCGACGGTGTTCGGGTTGATCGCGAGGGTCTCCACGGCCTCGCGGATCAGCGGCAGCCGGTCGCCGTGCTGCAGGAACCCCAGCAGCACGGCCTGCCGAACCTGCTGCACGAGCTGCAGGTAGGCCGGCACACCCGAGTGGCTGTCGAGCCGGAACACGAACATGCCCGGACTTTACTACTTAACTAGTGTTGTAGTAAAGGCTAGCCACGCGAGTACCTCGCAGGTGCCCGGTTCGAGCAGTACGTTCAGTACACACAGGCCGCCGTGGCGGACCACCAGATCCTCGTGTTGCGGCCGAGTGGCCAGCAACTCTGTGACCAGCTCCGCGCGGCTGCGTCCCTGGTGTCCGGCATCCAGGCCCGCCAGATCGACATCGGCTGACAGGGCCTCCGCGAGGCTGCGGTCACCCGGGCCCCGGACCTGCCGACCGTCACCCTTCTCCCACACCGCCCCAGCGTCTTACTCTGCGCCGGCAGGCGACAGGTGAGGCCGGGCGTCGCGCTTGTGGTTCGGCTGCGGGTCGGGCAGACCGGCGGCCTGCCCGACCCGGTCGGACTCAGCGCAGGATGCCGGGGGTGGCGTCGCCGTCCGTGCCCCAGACGTCCTCGTCCTCCTCCAGCCAACTGGTACGCGGAGCTTCCTCTTCGCCGTACCCGGCACCGTGGCCCGGACCCATGCCGGCCACACCGCCCCGGCCCGCGCCCGCAGCAGCGCCCCGGATCCCCGCTCCGGCGCCCTTGCCGCCGCCGGGACCGCCCCGGCCTGGCGCGCCGCCCATCCCGGGGGCCATCGCGCCCATGCCGCCGAGCCGGCCACCGGCACCACGACCCGCGCCCCGAC
>NZ_SMJY01000322.1:0-3711 GCF_004348355.1 Micromonospora sp. KC721
GGCGGCGGGCGGCGGGTACCTAGCGGAACATCCGGGTGACCAGGGTCAGGCCGGCGGCGGTGGCCACCGCGATCGCCGCGGCCAACGGCCACGGGCTGCCGACCAGCGCGTGCAGCAGGACCAGCAGCGGACCGACCGCCACCGCCTGGATCGCCAGCGCCAGCACCCGGTCGGTACGCCGCAGTTCCGGCAGGACCTCGTGGCGCAGCCCCGGCACCCGCGCGGCGAGCCGCCAGAGGGCGAACCCGACCGCGACCGCCACCAGCACCGCGACGAACCGGGAGAGCCCGCCGGCCACCGCGACCAGGAGACTGCCGACCAGCGTCCAGGCGCCACCCAGCAGGACGAGCCGGCGGATCCCCTCCTCGACCGGCAGGGCCTCGGCCCGTACCGGGTCGACGGTGGCCAGCTCGGAGACCCGCTCCAGGGCCTCGGCCCAGCGTCGCCGCTCCAACCGGAGCACGCCCGGTTCGCCCGCCGCCTCGGCCAGGGCCGGGTCCAGGCGCAGCGCCTCCCGGTAGGCGCGCTCGGCCAGGTCGAACAGCTGCAACCGGGCCGAGACCAACGCGAGCACCAGATGCGCCTGCGGTTCGTCGGGGGCCAGCTCGACCGCGCGCCACGCGGCGTCGAGCGCCTGCTGGCCGTTGCGCGCCTCGGCCAGGATCCCGGCGCCGGCCCGCTGCGCGTACGCGTCCGCCGGACCGCCGGTGAGGATCCGGTCGGCGGTCGCCGCCGCCTCGCCGTACCGGCCCAGGTCGACCAGAGCGAGCGCCCGGACGACCAGGGGACCGGCCGCGTCGGGCGCGGCGGCCGAGGCGGAGTCGGCGGCGGCCAGCGCCTCGACGGGTCGCCCCGCCGCCAGGTGCAGCCGGGCCAGCAGGGTCAGCGCCGGCCCACCAGCCGTCGGCACCGGCTCACCGGCCGGGGCCAGCTCCTCGACGGCCTCGTCGTACCGACCCAGCTCGGCGAGGAGTTGGGCGCGGTTGAACCGGCCGTCCGCGTCGTCGTCGCCGGTCACGGCCGGGCCGCCGGGTCGTCGTACACCAGGGCGACGGCGATTCCGGCCAGCCCCTCACCGCGCCCGGTGAAGCCGAGCCCGTCGCTGGTGGCGGCGGTGACGGTCACCGGGGCGCCGACCGCCGCGGAGAGCACCCGCTGGGCCTCCGCACGGCGCGGCCCGATCTTCGGGCGGTTCCCCACCACCTGCACCGAGACGTTACCGATCGCGAAGCCCGCCGCCCGAACCCGTCGGGCCGACTCGGCCAGCAGCGCCACGCCGGACGCCCCCGCCCACTCCGGCTGGTCGACACCGAAGTTCGCGCCCAGGTCACCGAGCCCGGCGGCGGAGAGCAGGGCGTTGCAGGCGGCGTGCGCCACCACGTCGGCGTCGGAGTGACCGGCCAGGCCGTCCTCTCCCGGCCAGTGCAGGCCGGCCAGCCAGCAGGGCCGGCCGGCCGCGAAGGCGTGGATGTCGGTACCCACGGCCACCCGAGGAACGATCATGGCCACGAGGGTACGCGCCGGTGGTGCCCGACGCCGGTGCCGCCCGCCGTCACCGGCCGCTGGCCAGCAGGTGTTCGGCCAGCGCCAGGTCGAACGGGCGGGTGATCTTCAGCGCGTACTCCGAGCCGGGTACGCAACGGACCGCGACGCCCAGCTTCTCGACCAGCCCGGCGTCGTCGGTCAACGGGTCGCCGGCTGCGGCGTGCGCGGCGGTCAGCACGCCGCGCCGGAACCCCTGCGGGGTCTGCACCGCGCGTAACGCAGCCCGGTCAACCGTGCCGAGGACCACCTCGCCGGCCCCGACCTCCTTGATCGTGTCGACCACGGGAAGGACCGGGATCACCGCGTCGTTGCCGGAACGGACCGCCGCGGCGACCAACTCGACCAGCTCGGGTGGGGTCAGCGCCCGGGCCGCGTCGTGCACGAGCACGATCTGCGGCTCCGGCGGGACGGCCGCCAGGGCGGCCGCCACCGAGGCCTGCCGCTCGGCGCCGCCCGGCACCACCGTGACCGGTGCCACCGGGGCCAGCAGCTCCCGTACCGCCGCCATCCCGGCCGGCGGGGCGGCCACCACGATGGTGTGCACCGACGGCGCCGCCGCGACCCGGCGTACGGCGTGCACCAGCAGCGGCTCGCCGCCGAGCAGCCGCAGCGCCTTGGGTGCGCCGGGCCCGAGGCGTACCCCGGCACCGGCCGCAGGAACGAGGACCGCGACGTCACCGCGCGGATTGAGCTGCGCGGTCACGTCGCGGTCCTCGGATTTGTTCGCTGCGGGGTGGGTACGACGATGCCGTGGAGGTCAGGCCTCGGTCAGGACCTTGTCGAGCAACGTCTCCGCCTCGTCCTTGGTGCTCTTCTCGGCCAGCGCGACCTCGCCGACGAGAATGTCGCGGGCCTTGGCGAGCATGCGCTTCTCACCCGCGGACAGGCCCCGCTCCCGCTCCCGACGCCACAGGTCCCGCACGACCTCGGCGACCTTCAGCGGGTTGCCGGAGGCAAGCTTCTCCAGATTCGCCTTGTAACGCCGCGACCAGTTGGTCGGCTCCTCGGTGTGCGGTGCGCGGAGCACGTCGAAGACCTTCCCGAGGCCCTCTTCGCCGACCACCTCGCGCACACCCACGATCTCGGCGTTCTCGGCGGGCACCCGGACCGTCAGGTCACCCTGGGCGACCCTCAGGACGAGGTACTGCTTCGGCTCGCCCTTGATGACCCGAGTCTCGATTGCCTCAATGAGTGCGGCCCCGTGGTGGGGGTAAACAACGGTCTCGCCGACACTGAAAACCATAGGTTCGAAACCCCTTTCGCTGTGTCTAGGGTAACACGCTCAGGCACCGATGTCCCACCGCTGTCCTGACCGTTGGCGCAGCTCAGGGGCCCTGTGAGAGGTATTTCTTCAGCTTGACAGGCGGTCAAACCGATGGTTTGCACACGCTCCGTGACCAATAGATGACACCCCGGTACGGGTGATCGGAGCGTGGATTTCTGAGGCTGTGCGCTCGTCCCATGGTATCCCGCCGCCGGCTCGCCCGCCCAGGTCTGGCGGGATGAGGGCCGGTGCGGGACGCTGGAGACACCTGCCGTCGTTCGCCAACCGCTTCCCCCGGGGGTCCGATGGGCACGCCTGACGCAGAAGGCCACCGACCGCCCGACGGGCTGCCCGACCTGCCACCGCACTGGGGTCGGGTGGTCATCCCGGACGACGCCTCGGCGCTGGCCGGGGAGGCCGCCCAACTCCGCCGGGAACTGCGCCGCCAGGGCAACCGGAACCGCCAACCGGGACCGGTCCTCCGCCCGCCGGGACACCACCCGTTCGCCCTGCCCGCGCTCGTGCTGCTGGTCGCGCTCCTCACCACCGTCGCCGCCCTGGCAGCCGTCATCTGGCCCCGGTCGGCGCGCGACCCCGACCGGCCCGGCGAGCCGCCGACCGCGTCGTCCACCCCGCCCGACCTGACCGGGCGACCGCTGCCGGCGCTCGACCTGGTCGACGCCGAGCAGTCACCGGTGCCGCTGCGTCGGCTGCTCCCCGCGGTGATCATCCTGGTGGACGCGTGCACCTGCGCCGAGCAGGTGGCCGCCGCGACCACCGCCGCCCCGGCCGGTGTCACGGTGGTCACCGTCACCGGCGGCCGTAGCGTCTACCCCGCCGCCTCGAACGACAGCCGGGCCCTCGCCGACCCCGCCGGTGGCCTGCGCGCCGCCCTGCGCCTC
>NZ_SMJY01000323.1:0-3669 GCF_004348355.1 Micromonospora sp. KC721
GGCGATGGCGGCCGGGTTCGGCTCGGGGGTGGCCTGGGTCGGTGGCGGCCTGGCCGCCGCGGTGCTCGCCGTGCTGCTGGTGGCGATCTTTCCGGCGCTGCTGCGCTACCGGGTGGCGAGGGTCGCCGCCCGGGACTGAGCCGCCGGTCGCGGGGCTTTCCCGGAGGGCGGGTGAACCAGGGCGAAAGCCGCGCCGTCAGGTGGGACGGTGGCGCACCGGTCCGGTGCTGCGCCGGGACCGGGGGATAAGGTCACCGGCATGGAGAACGACGTGGCGCGCCCGCCCTCGGGTGCACAGTGGACCATCGCCGCCGACGGTCACGAGGCGGTCATCGTCGAGGTCGGCGGTGGGCTGCGGTCGTACCGGTGTGCGGGGGTCGACCTCGTCGACGGGTACGCGGCGGACGAGGTCTGCCCGGGTTCGGCGGGTCAGGTGCTGGCCCCGTGGCCGAACCGGATCCGGGACGGGGCGTACACCTTCGGGGAGCGGTCCCTGCAGCTCGACCTGTCCGAGCCGTCCCGGCACACCGCGATCCACGGCCTGGTCAACTGGGTCCGTTGGGAGCTGTTGGAGGAGTCGGCGGACGCGGTCACCATCGGGTACGACCTGCCGCCGCAGCCCGGGTACCCGTGGGCGTTGCGGCTGCGCAGCCGGTGGAGCGTGGGCGCGGGCGGCCTGCGGGCCGAGCACGAGGTGACCAACACCGGCGCGGAGGCGGCGCCGTTCGGTTTCTCCGTGCACCCGTACCTGCGTCTGCCCGGGGTGCCGGTGGACCAGACGTTGCTGCGGGTGCCGGGCCGTTCCCGGGTGCTGCTGGACGCCCGGCTGTTGCCGGTCGGCGCGACCGCGGTGGCCGGCACCGAGTACGACTTCACCGAGCCCCGGCCGATCGGCGACGCGGTGCTCGATCTGGCCTTCGGTGACGTCGTGCGGGACGACGACGACGGCGGGTCGGCGGTGACGCTGGCCGCTCCGGACGGCTCGGCGGCGCTGCACATCTGGGCGGACCGGGAGTTCGGCTGGTGGCAGGTCTACACGGGGGACACCCTGACCGGCGAGCGGTTCCGCCGTTCGGTGGCGGTGGAACCGATGACCTGTCCGGCGGACGCGTTCCGGTCCGGCAAGGATCTGATCACGCTGAAGCCGGGGGCGAGCTGGCGGGGTGTCTGGGGCCTGCGGCCCGGGGTCTGAGCATGGAGTTCGCCGAGGTGGTCCGGCGGCGTCGGATGGTCCGCAACTACGACCCGGGCCGCCCGGTTCCGCCGGAGGTGGTGGACCGGCTGTTGGAGCATGCGGTCCGGGCGCCCTCGGCCGGTTTCGCGCAGGGCTGGGGCTTCCTGGTGCTGGAGGCGGCGGCGGATCGGGAGCGGTTCTGGGCGGCGGCCACCCCGGGCGGTGGCGGGCGGGAGCGCTGGCTGGCCGGGATGCGCCGGGCGCCGCTGATCGTGGTGCCGCACGCGAACCGTTCGGTCTACCTGGAGCGTTACGCCGAGTCGGACAAGGGCTGGGCGGACCGGTCGACCGAGCGGTGGCCGGTGCCGTACTGGTACGTCGACGCCGGGTTCGCCGCGCTGCTGATGTTGTTGACCGCGGTGGACGAGGGTCTGGGGGCCTGTTTCTTCGGCATCCCGCCGAACCGGTTGGCCACGTACCGGGAGGCGTTCGGGGTGCCGCAGGAGTACCAGCCGATCGGCGCGATAACGGTCGGTTACCGCGCTGTTGACCACCGGTCACCGTCGTTGCGTCGGGGGCGGAGACCGGTGAGCGAGGTGGTCCGGCGCGGTCGCTGGAGTTGAGTGAGGGCTGCCTGCTCCGGGCGGGTGTCGCCGGTGGCGGAACCGCCCTGAGGGAGTAAAACGCGGTGTGGTGCGGGCGGTTAGGCTGGCACGGTCATCGGTGCCGCACCGTGCGGTACCCCGGCGTGACCCGGCTCCGCGCCGTCGGTCGGCCCGACCACGGGGAGGGGAGCGTGCCGTGATCTTCAGAGCGGTCCGGGACGGGCGTCCCTACCCGGAGCACAACCTCACCCTGAAGCAGTGGGCGGAGATTCCGCCCCGCCCGCTGCGGTTGGACCAGCTCATCACCACCAAGCGGGAGTTGGCGCTGGACAAGCTCCTCGCCGAGGACTCGACCTTCTACGGGGACCTGTTCCCGCACGTGGTGCAGTGGAACGGCGGCCTCTACCTGGAGGACGGGCTGCACCGGGCGTTGCGCGCCGCGTTGCAGCAGCGCAACCAGATCCATGCCCGGGTGTTGGTGCTCGGCGGGCAGGGCGAGTGACCCCCGCCTGAACATTCGTTAGGGTGTCCGCCATGAGCCCGCTGGACCTGCTCGACGTCGAGGCGTCGCTGACCGAGGAGGAGCGGCAGATCCGGGCCGTCGTGCGCCGGCTCGTCGACGACCGGGTACGCCCGCACGTCGCCGGCTGGTACGAGGAGGGCCGGGTGCCCGCGCGCGAGCTGGCCCGCGAGTTCGGTCGGCTCGGCCTGCTCGGCATGCACCTGACCGGGTACGGCTGCGCCGGTGCCTCCGCCGTCGCGTACGGGCTGGCCTGCCTGGAGCTGGAGGCCGGCGACTCCGGCGTCCGCTCGCTGGTGTCGGTGCAGGGTTCGCTGGCCATGTACGCCATCTGGCGTCACGGCAGCGAGGAGCAGAAGCAGCGCTGGCTGCCCGCGATGGCGGCCGGCGAGGTGATCGGCTGCTTCGGGCTGACCGAGCCCGATCACGGTTCCGACCCGGCCTCGATGGCCACCCGGGCGCGCCGCGACGGTGACGACTGGGTGCTGCACGGCAGCAAGATGTGGATCACCAACGCGCCGGTCGCCGACGTCGCGGTGATCTGGGCCCGCACCGACGAGGGGGTACGCGGTTTCGCCGTACCGATGGACACGCCGGGGGTGGCGGCGCGCGAGATCCCGCGGAAGATGTCGCTGCGTGCCTCGCTCACCGGCGAGATCGTCCTCGACGACGTCCGGCTCCCGGCGGACGCCCGGTTGCCCGGGGCGATCGGGCTGAAGGCCCCGCTGAGCTGCCTGACCGAGGCCCGGCACGGCATCGTCTGGGGTGCGCTCGGCGCGGCCCGCGACTGCCTGGAGACCGCCCTGTCGTACGCCACGGCCCGCACCCAGTTCGGCCGCCCGCTGGCCGCCTTCCAGCTCACCCAGGCCAAGCTCGCCGACATGGCCGTCGAGTGGAACAAGGGCCTGCTGCTGGCGCTGCACCTGGGCCGGCTGGCCGACGCCGGGGCGCTGCGCCCGGCGCAGGTCAGCGTCGGCAAGCTGAACAACGTGCGGGAGGCGTTGGCGATCGCCCGGCAGTGCCGCACCATCCTGGGCGCGAACGGCGTCTCCGGCGAGTACCCGATCATGCGGCACGCCAACAACCTGGAGAGCGTGCTGACCTACGAGGGCACCTCCGAGATCCACCAGCTGGTTCTGGGGCAGCAGCTCACCGGGTTCTCCGCGTTCGCCTGACCGGCACCCGCACCCGTTCGGGTCACTCGGCGAGCGGGTGTCGCACCGGAGCCGTACCGTCGTCACCAGATGAGGCGTCTGACGAGGACGGTGAGGGCGATGGCCCGCGACGGTGACAGCAACGAGCCCACCAGGGATTTTCCCG
Source organism: Micromonospora sp. KC721 (assembly GCF_004348355.1). NCBI lineage: Bacteria > Bacillati > Actinomycetota > Actinomycetes > Micromonosporales > Micromonosporaceae > Micromonospora > Micromonospora sp. KC721. The sequence goes on from NZ_SMJY01000323.1 coordinate 3,620, forward strand.
GCTTTCCGACCGCCGACTCGCTGCCGGCCCGGTCCGACGTCCCATCCGGG